>SXLB01000063.1 GCA_005777825.1 Methylotenera sp.
AGTGGCTTACAACTGGAAACTTAACTTCGGTGAAATTGCACAAATTTGGCGTGGTGGTTGCATCATTCGCGCTCGCTTCTTGCAAAAAATTACCGACGCGTATGCGCTTAATTCACGTTTGAAAAACTTGATGTTGGATCCTTACTTCACCAACGCGATGAACGAAGGCCAAGCAGGCTGGCGTAAAGTGATTGCCTTAGCAGTCACCAACGGTATCCCTGCACAAGGCTTTGCTGCGGCGATGGCCTATTACGACGGCTACCGCAGCGCGGTCTTGCCGGCTAACTTGCTGCAAGGTCAACGCGATTATTTCGGTGCGCACACTTATGAGCGTGTCGATCAAGCGCGTGGTCAGTTCTTCCACTTAGATTGGCCAGAAGCCAGCCGTCCGCAGTTAGAAATTTAAAGCGTAGGACTGAGGCAATAAAAAAGGGCAGAATTTCTGCCCTTTTTTATTTTAAATCCTCGTTATTTCATAGTTATCGGGCTTGCGCCCGATAACTTGCATTAACCACCTAGCGCCGCAATACGCGCACTCAAGCTTGGGTGGCTAGCAAACAAGCCAGCCCAATTGGCCTGACCAGCGGCAATGCCCGATGCCACCATTTGTTTAGGTAACACACTAGGCTCATGCACGGCTTGCAAACGCTGCAAGGCCGCTATCATTTTTTTGGCGCTGGATAAACGCGCTGCACCGGCATCGGCACGGAATTCGCGCTGGCGCGAGAACCACATCACGACCATGGTAGCCAACACGCCTAACAACAACTCGGCGATGATCATGGTAATAAAGAACGCGGGGCCCGTGCCTTTTTCTGTTTTAAATACGACTTTATCCACGGTGTAGCCTATGACCCGCGAAAAGAACATGACAAAGGTATTCACCACGCCTTGTATCAAGGTTAAGGTCACCATGTCTCCATTCGCAATGTGCGACACCTCATGCGCCAACACGGCTTCGGCCTCGTCTTTGCTCATGGCATTGAGTAAACCGCTGGATACCGCTACCAAAGCGCTATTTTTGGTCATGCCGGTCGCAAAGGCATTCACTTCTGGTGAATCAAACACCGCCACTTCTGGCATCTTGATGCCAGCGATGTCTGCTTGCACGCGCACGGTTTTCATCAGCCAAATTTCTGTTAGCGTCTGCGGTTCTTCTATCACCACTGCACCTGACATACGCTTAGCCGACCACTTGGACATGGCCAGCGATATGAGTGCGCCTCCAAAACCCATGATGGCAGCAAAAGCCAACAGATTGCCTAAATCCAAGCCATTGGCATTTAAATAAGGCTCCACACCCAACAAGCGCATGGTGATGGACAGCACCAAGACGATGGCCAAATTAGTAACTAAAAAATATACGATGCGTTTCATACATGACTCCTGTGCATAAAAAAGTCGACTTTAATTAAAAGCAATTGCATGCCTTACGAACCCTAATATAGGGGTAATTGCCAATAATTAAAGGGTGCGGCTAAATAAATTAAGGGCTAACTGGTAACACAATAAAGCGGTTTGGGCATCGTAGCGTTCGTCGCCATCGCGCATGAAGGCATGTTGCGCGTTGAATTCATGCCAAGTGAACAGCAAATTGGCTGCCGTCATTTTGTCGTATACCTGCCGACGACCAGCCGTTGGGATGTGGTTGTCTTGTTTACCCCAAATCATTAACAATTCACCGCTGATATCAGACAACCTTTCCATGCTGTGCTGACCCGGCTTATTGGGTATGGTCAAGGCGTGCAAATCGGTGGCATAAAAACACGCTGTGCTTTTAATTTCGGGCTGCAAGGCTGCGCGGAAGGCCAAATGCCCACCTATGCAAAAGCCCATGGCACCTATGCTGCCGTTGTACCAAGCTTGTTGTTTTACAAAAGCGATCATGGCTTGGTTGTCGCTATCGTAGCCCTGCACATCCTTAGCCGCTTTATCGGCATTGCCTTTGTCACGACCGGCATCGTCGTACGCTAACACCGTGCCTATGGGATTGAGTTCGTGAAACACCTCGGGTACCAAAACCACGTAACCATGGCTGGCAATGATTTTAGCCGCACTTTCTATCGGTCCGGTTTGCTGAAATATTTCCGAATAAAATAAAACCGTCGGGTAGGCTTTGTTAGGCTTAGCCTTATCCAGTGGACGGTGAATATAGGTACGCATAATACCGGTAGGCGTGTTGATGTCAGCAATTTCACTTTGAATATTCATGATGGACTTTCTACAAAAAGGCGAGTCAAGTTACAGCGCACTTAGCCAAACTTAAGCTTAAGTCGCCAACAAAATTTCTAGCTATTGTACAACGCGCCAAGCAATTTTGGATGCCGACCCAGTGGCACCTAAATAGCTAAGATAAGGTTTGCTAATGCCCCTATTATTTTCGTAAAATGGTACTTTAAATTAGCCTATTTCATTCCGCGCATGCAACTGACCATCAACGGGAAAGCACGTGATTTTGCCGTGACCCAACTGACCGTAGCCGAGCTCGTCCTTCAGCTTAGTTTAGAAGGAAAGCGCTTAGCCATAGAACGCAATGGGGAGATTGTGCCTCGTAGTCAATTTGCGAACACCTTATTGGCAGCAGGCGATCAATTGGAAATTGTAGGCGCAGTCGGTGGCGGTTAAGCCGCCAGCACAGCCATTATTTTAAGGAAGCAACCGTGTCAGATTCATTAAACATTGCAGGCAAATCCTATCAATCCCGTTTATTGGTAGGCACCGGCAAATACCAAGACTTTAAGCAAACACGCGCCGCGATAGACGCCAGTGGCGCAGAAATCGTCACCGTTGCTATCCGCCGCACCAACATAGGCCAAACGGCTGGCGAACCTTCCTTATTGGACTTTCTACCACCGGATCAATTTACCTATTTACCCAATACTGCCGGCTGCTATTCAGCAGATGACGCGGTGCGCACCTTACGTTTAGCGCGCGAATTGCTAGACGGCCACACGCTGGTCAAATTAGAGGTATTGGGTGACCCAAATACGCTCTACCCCAACATGATAGAAACCATAGCCGCGGCAAAAGTCTTGGTGAAAGACGGCTTTGATGTCATGGTCTATTGCTCAGATGATCCGATTATGGCCAAGCAATTAGAGGACATAGGCTGTTGTGCGGTGATGCCATTGGCCTCGTTAATTGGTTCGGGCATGGGCATTTTAAATCCGTGGAATTTACAAATCATCATCGCTAACGCCAACATTCCAGTCTTGGTCGATGCGGGCGTGGGCACTGCATCCGATGCCGCGATTGCCATGGAGCTTGGTTGCCAAGGTGTGCTGATGAATACCGCTATTGCCGCCGCGCGCGACCCAATTCAGATGGCCGGCGCCATGAAAAAAGCCGTGGAAGCCGGACGCGAAGCTTACCTAGCCGGCCGCATGGCAAAAAAATTGTATTCAGCCAGCCCCAGTTCCCCCACCACCGGCCTCATCAGCTAATGACAGCAGCCGCAAAACGTTACGAATGCTTGGTCACGGTTGAAACCGAATTTCTACCCGACCAGTCCGACCTTGAACGCAACCGTTATGCCTTTGCTTACCACATTAAAATTGTTAACACCGGCAACGTTGCGGCCCAATTAATCAGCCGGCATTGGGTGATCGATGAGTTTAATGGCGAACAACAAGAAGTGCGCGGTTTAGGCGTGGTTGGGGCACAGCCTTTGTTGCAACCCAGCCAACTTTTTGAATACACCAGTGGCACCGTGCTCACCACGCCTAACGGCAAAATGCATGGCAGTTACCAAATGGTCGCTGACGATGGCACGGCATTTGATGTCGCGGTGCCAGCCTTCACTTTAAGCATGCCTAGAGTGTTGCATTAATTTTTATTTCAGTTCGATACAGATAAAACCATGTTTGCAATCAATCCGTTTTACCGATCTAGTTTAGTCTTGCTCATCAGCGCAGGCCTGTTTGCATGCGCCAATCCCTTGTTAAAAGCGCCAGCGCCGGCAAGCAAGAAGGCCGATTGCGTTTGCGATAAAGTGACCGACAAAGCCACTGAAAAACCAGCAGCCCCCATCGAAACGGCTAAACAGGCAGAACCTAAAATAGCTGATTACGGCTTATTAAAGCCAGCCGAATGGGACGAAGTGGACGGGCTGAGTGCTAGCCACGCTGGAGCCGATGATTTAACTTTAGCCTGGCCAGCTTGGCTGCAAAGCTGCACGGCCTTAGTCAAAAAATCCATGTGGAAAAATGCCTGCGAAGCGGCTAATTCGCTTAACCTTCAAACTAACAACAACCCAGATTCAAACAATGTGCGCGCCTACTTTAGGCAAAATTTTAGCGTGTATAAAACCACCAATGTAGACGGGGCAGACAACGGCCTCATCACCGGCTATTACCAACCTATTTTAAAAGGCAGCCGCACAAAATCCGCCAAGTACCCATTCCCCCTTTACACCACGCCGCCAGATTTGATTACCGTGGAATTGGACAGCCTGCTCCCTGAGCTGAAATACAAACGGGTGCGCGGCAGAGTGGTGGGCAATAAATTGGTACCGTATTTTAATCGCGCCGAAATTGAAACGGACAATTCACCGATCAAAGGCCGTGAATTGGTTTACATAGACAACATCGTTGACGTATTTTTTCTGCAGATACAAGGCTCGGGCGTGGTGCAACTTGAAAACGGCGAGCAGGTTATGGTTGGCTATGCCGATCAGAATGGCCACAGCTATAATTCGGTGGGGCGTTTACTCATAGAACGCGGCGAACTTACCAGCGCGAATGCCTCCATGGCAGGCATTAAAAACTGGGTAAAAAACAACCCACTCAGATTCCGCGAATTGCTCAATAACAACCCCAGCTTTGTTTTCTTCAGAGAATTGCCCAGCGGTTTGCCTGGTCCTATAGGCGCCTTAGGTGTGCCTATCTTGGCTGAGCGTGCCGTGGCCGTGGACCCTAAATTTGTGCCCTTAGGCGCCCCGGTATTCCTCTCGACCACCCAACCAAATAACAACAAACCCTTAAAACGTTTGATGATGGCGCAAGACACCGGCGGTGCAATCAAGGGCGGCGTGCGGGCTGACTTTTTCTGGGGAGCCGGCGCCGAGGCTGGCGCCAAAGCAGGCGCCATGAAGCAAAGCGGTAAAATTTGGGTGCTGTTACCCAAAGAATTTGTCTTTAAAAACTAGACTACAATTCGCGTTCGTAAACCCGGTAACGTTTGTAGGCGGTGCCGCCTATGGATTCAATGATGTTACGCATGCCAGCATTGTCTTCCAGTATCCATGACAACTCCAGCCTGTGCGCACCGCGTTTGTGTAATTCGTTACGCACCTCTTCGATAATCAGAAAAGCTAATCCTGGGCCAAGCCGGGTCTTTTGAAACTTCTTGCGCACGCCCATTAATGGCACACGGCCACTGGCCGGGCCTTTTATTTTGAGTCGCCAGATCAACTTCAACCAACCAAAGGGAAACAATTTGCCCTTCAAATCGCGTATGGCTTCGTTGATGTTGGGCATGCCTATGATGAAGCCAGCCGCTTCGCCATCGACTTCGGCAATTTGGATGTACTCGTCGTGTAACAAGAATTTAAGATTTTGTCCCAGCTCTTTAAACTCGGCTTCGGTGAAGGGCACAAAGCCCCAATTCTCTGACCAAGCATCGTTAAAGATATCGCGTAACAGCATGATTTCTTCATCAAAGCGACTGCGATCCAAGGTTCTAACCGTTACCCTTTCCGATGCCATTTTTAGCAAACGTTGCATCACCGGTGGCGCGACAAAATTGGGATTTATCAAATAAGCCAAGGTGTCGGCTGCCTTGTGGTAGCCGCACTGCTCGATGTGCTCGCGGTAATAAGGTAGCGCATGACTCATCATGAACACCGGCGGATCCGCAAAGCCGTCTATCAACAAGCCGGTTTCCTCATTGATGGATAAATTGAACGGGCCACGCACACGACGCATGCCTTGCTCTGCCAACCATTGCTCTGCCGTAGTCATCAGTGCGGCAAAGGTTTCTTGATTGTCCTCGGCGTCCAGCATACCAAAAAAGCCTGTAGCATCATGGTGTTGCGCTAAGTGCATCTGATCAACCTGGGCGCTGATTCTGCCCACAGCCACATCACCCCGCCAGGCCAACCAAGATTGACTTTTGGCATGCTGAAAGTAGGGATTGTGCTTGGGTGAAAGATGGATTTTTCGCTCAAGAAATAAGGGGGGAATCCACTGCGGGTC
>SXLB01000064.1 GCA_005777825.1 Methylotenera sp.
AGAAATGTTAGTTGGCTCAGGCAAACTAAAAGAAGCACAGCCGTTTTTAGCGCAACTGTTTGTGAAAGAAGAAACCCGCGCCGGTGGCTTTTTATATTTAAGCACCTTGCTTAGCCGCAACCCAGACAAAGCCGCGGTATTGAAATTGGTGCAAGCCTTGGCTCAGCCCTACCCAGAGTTGCCAGAAGCGCAGTTTGCCATTGCCCAATCGGCTTGGGCGGCACAAAAAGACAGCGTGGCCTTAGACGCCTTAAACAAAATTGAAACGCTCAAACCCGATTGGCCGATAGCCGCTTTACTCAAAGGCCAAGTGTTGTCAGAACAAAACCCACTGACGGCAATTAATTTTTACCAAGACTTTCTTGACCAGCACCCGGACGCCAATGAAATTCGCTTAAACATGGCCAAACTCATGGTCAGCCAAAAGCAATACGATTTAGCCAAGGCCAACTTCCCCATCCTGCTGGCTAACGCTAAAAACAGTGAGGCTAAAAATGCCGCCGAAGTCACGGCCATAGTCGGTTTGTTGTCCTACCAAGGCGGTGACTACCCAGCTGCAGAAGGCTACTTTCAAGAAGCGCTTAAATTGGGTTTCAAAGACGCCGATCAAATTTACCTCTACTTAGGCCAAGTTAACGAGAAACAAAATCGACCAGAACAAAGCATGAACTGGTTCAACAAAGTGGCGCCCGGTCAGCATTATTTGGAAGCGCAAGTCAACATCGCCACCGCCATGGCCCGTGACGGCAAAGTGGACTTAGCCATAGACAAGCTAGACAGCTTGGACAACCTCAACACGCAGCAACAGATCATCGTCATTCAAACCGAGGCCTCCTTGCTGGTAAAAGCCGGCCGCCACCAAGAAGCCTTTGATTTGCTCGACAAAGCCGTGAAAAACTTACCCAATACCGCCGAGCTGGTTTACGACTATGCCTTAGCCGCCGAGCGCTTAAAGAAGTTTGATTTAATGGAAGCCGAGCTGCGCAAAACGATCAAAGACATGCCTAACTTTGCCGCCGCTTACAACGCACTGGGCTACTCTTACGCTGACCGTAACATCAAGCTAAACGAAGCCTTAAGCCTCATAGAAAAAGCCGCCAGCCTAAGCCCAAACGACCACTACATTTTGGATAGCTTAGGTTGGGTGCATTTCCGCAAAGGCAATTTGGGCAAAGCCTTGGACTACTTGCAACAAGCCTACCAATACAATGCCGACCCAGAGATTGCCGCGCATTTGAGCGAGGTGTTATGGCAACAAGGTAAGCAGGACCAAGCCAACCTGCTGTTAAACGAAGCGCTTCGTATCCACCCGGACAACGAGTTGCTCAAAACCACGCGCAGCAAACTCAAACCTTAAATTCCGGCAGGCCAGACCATGCATTTGATACGCGCCTACTTGACGCTGTGCCTGCTGGCCACCTTGGCTGCTTGCAGCAGCCTGCCTCCCCAAGCGCCCAGCGCCACACCGGCCAGCTTAAGCCTACACCAACAGCACCTCGCCAGCTTGAGTCGCATACAGCGCTTTGAGCTAAAAGGCCGATTGGGCGTGCAAGCTGACGGCAAAGGCTACAGCGCCAGCCTTATTTGGCAGCACAACGCCGAGCAAGACGACATCCGCATTTATTCGCCCTTAGGCGGCCAACTGGCACGCATTCAAAAAACCGCGGACGGCATATCCTTGGAAGACGCGCAAGGCCAAGTGACCGTGGGCAAGGATGCCGAGAGCCTCACCCAAACGCTATTGGGCTGGCGCTTGCCGCTAAGCGGCTTAGCCGATTGGGCCCTGGGCCGACCCGCCAACAGCGCCATGGCCAGCCTCACTTGGGACGAAGCCGGCCATACCTTAAGCCTAAACGAAGCCGATTGGGCCATAGATTACCAACACTACCAAGCCAGCTCGACCGCTTTTTTGCCACACAAATTAAACCTTAAAAATGCACGCGTGCAATTAAAACTCATCGTGGAAAAGTGGACTTTAGAATAAGGCCAGCCAGCTAAAATTTAGCCTGTGGTCACTATCTGATAAAATGCCGGCATGCCCGATTTTCAAACTTTTTTAGCCCCCGCAAAAATCAATTTGTTTTTGCACATCACCGGCCAGCGTGCCGATGGCTACCACCTATTGCAAACCGTGTTTAGGCTGATAGACCTGCACGACACCATCCAACTCAAAGTCCGTGACGATGGTCAAATAATCCGTGTTAACGACATCGCTGGCGTGCCAGCCGAACACGACTTATGCGTGCGTGCCGCGCGGCTCCTTCAAAAACACAGCGGCTGCCGCTTGGGCGTGGACCTGCAGGTGGAAAAACGCATCCCCATGGGCGGCGGCTTAGGCGGCGGCAGCTCAGACGCGGCCACGGTCTTACTGGCATTAAATAAGCTGTGGCAACTCGATTTAAAACGCCGGGATTTGCTAACGCTAGGCCTGCAATTGGGCGCCGATGTACCGTTCTTTATCCACGGCCAAAATGCGTGGGCGGAAGGGGTGGGCGAACAGCTGCAAAGCATTTCATTGGCGGATGCCTGCTACCTTGTGCTAACGCCCGATGTGCATGTGTCTACCGCGCAAATATTTGCCAATAAGCAATTGACAAAAAATGCTATTCCTAAGACAATGTCGGACTTTTCAAGGGCAGCAAACAGTGCGTCAGTGAATTCAGGGCAACACAACAGCGAATTTACTAACCAGCTTGAACAAGCAGTTTGCAGCGATTACCCAGCCGTATCAGCTTGTTTAACCTGGCTTAAGCAATTTGGTGATGCCAGAATGAGCGGCTCGGGCGCCTCGGTTTTTGTCGAAGTGGCCAATGAAAAAATAGCGCACGAAATCTGCTTACAAAATCCAGCGCAAGTGCTGGGCTTCGCGGTGCAAAGTTTTGTCGCTAAAGGGTTGAATCAACACCCGTTAATCGACTACGCGTCAGATTAAGCAGTTTGATTAACAATTGGGGAGTCGCCAAGTTGGTTAAGGCACTGGGTTTTGATCCCAGCATCCGAAGGTTCGAGTCCTTCCTCCTCAGCCAAATTTTTAAGTGCAGACCGTCTGTCTGCATGGTGTTAAATAAAAGCGTGTAGATTATTGATTTACGCGCTTTTATTTTTTATGGATTTTTATTGAAAGTTTGATGCCGGCACGCGTCGGCACGACAGGGAATCAACAGATGTCTAACGGCAACTTGATGGTCTTTACCGGCTCGGCCAACCCAGCTTTAGCAGAACAAGTGGCTAAACATTTGGGCATAGAGCTAGGTCGCGCACACGTTGGCACGTTCAGCGACGGTGAAACCACAGTGGAGCTGCTAGAAAACGTACGCGGTCGAGATGTGTTTGTCTTGCAATCGACCAGCCACCCGACCAACGACAGCCTAATGGAAGTCATGGTCATGGTAGACGCCTTGCGCCGTTCATCGGCCGGTCGTATTACCGCGGCGATTCCTTACTTTGGTTATTCACGGCAAGATCGCCGTCCACGCTCAGCACGCGTGGCCATTACCGCTAAGGTCGTGGCTAATATGCTCACCGGTGTCGGCGTGAATCGCCTGCTCACCATGGATTTGCACTCGGATCAAATTCAAGGCTTCTTTGATATTCCGGTGGACAACATTTACGCCACGCCGATTTTATTGGCCGATTTGCTCTTGCAAAACCACGATAATTTAATGGTCGTGTCACCGGATGTCGGTGGCGTGGTGCGTGCCCGTGCCGGTGCCAAACAATTGAGCTCAGACTTGGCGATCATAGACAAACGCCGTCCTAAGCCTAATGTTGCCAAAGTAATGAACATCATCGGCGATGTCGCTGGTCGCACTTGCGTGATCATGGACGACATGGTCGATACCGCCAACACCTTGTGTGAAGCGGCCGCCGCCTTGAAAAAACACGGCGCGAAAAAAGTGATTGCCTATGCCACCCACCCAGTGTTGTCTGGTGGTGCTGCAGCCCGCATCATGGCATCGGAATTAGACGAATTAGTGGTAACCAACACCATTGCATTGGGCGCGGAAACCGCCAATTGCAAAAAAATACGCGTATTGAGTGCGGCCGAATTGCTCGCCGAAACCATACGCCGCATCAGCAGTGAAGATTCCGTGTCTTCATTGTTCATGGATTAATAAACGGTTTTTATCCCTGCACACTGGTCGCGGTGTGCAGTTTTTGTGTAGGAAGGCTGTCGAAAGCCTAGTAGTAAATTTAGGAGCAGTAAAATGACCATAGAAATTAAAGCAGTAAAACGTGATGCTAAAGGTACGGGTGCGAGCCGCCGTCTACGTCACGCTGGGTCTGTGCCAGGTGTAGTGTACGGTGCAGGTAAAGAAGCAGTCACCATTTTGGTGGATGCCAAAGAGCTATTTTTAGAGTTCCGCCACGAAGCGTTCCACGCATCCGTGCTAGACCTAAACCTAGATGGCAAAAAAGAAAGCGTATTGCTACGTGACTTCCAAATGCACCCAGTGCGTAACACCATTCAACACGTGGACTTCCAACGCGTTAGCGCCACAGAAAAAATCCACGTTAAAGTGCCATTCCACTTTATCAATACAGATATCGCTCCAGGCGTTAAATTGAGCGGCGGTATCGTTGCCCACATTGCAACGGAAGCGGAAGTAAGCTGCTTGGCTAAAGATTTGCCAGAGTTCATTGAAGTGGACGTGGCTAAATTGGAAATGGGTCACGCTATCCATTTATCAGAAATCGCCCTACCAAAAGGCGTGACTTTCGTGCAACTGGCTCACGGCACCGACGCCGCAGTGGTATCGATTGCTAAAACACGTGGTAGCGTTTCTGAAGCCACTGCTGAAGCAACTGAAGCCGCCGCACCTGCAGCCACACCAGCCGCAGAAGCTTAAGTAAAGCTTTTTTAAGTTTAAGCATGCAAGACAACGCGCACATTCTCATGAAGTGCGCGTTTTTTATTGCTACTATAACGCCATGACACCCATTAAACTTTTTGTCGGCTTAGGCAACCCCGGTGGCCAATACGAAGCCACCCGGCACAACGCCGGCTTTTGGTGGATAGACCAAGTGGCGGCCAGCCATAACAGCCCGCTCAAACTCGACAGCAAATTTTTAGGTTTGGTCGGCAAGCTCAGTAACGGCAACGACACTTGGTTGCTCAAACCCAACACCTTTATGAATGCCAGCGGTAAAGCCGTAGCGGCCTTGGCCAACTACTACAAAATTTTGCCCGAACAAATACTGGTGATACACGACGAATTGGATTTACCGGCCGGCACGGTGAAGCTGAAAAAAGCCGGTGGCCACGGCGGCCACAATGGCTTGAAAGACATCGCTGCTGCCTTGGGCACGCCGGATTTTTGGCGCTTGCGTTTAGGCATAGGCCACCCCGGCGACAGAAACGAAGTGGTTAACTTCGTGCTAAAAGCCCCGACTAAAGACGAACAAAGTGCGCTAGACGGCGCCATAGACAAAAGCCTGACTATCTTGCCGCAGCTCTTAAGCGGGGATTTTGAGCAAGCAATGTTAAAATTGCACTCTAAGTAAAAAACACGAAATAAAACACGCAAGCATTGCGTTAAAAATGAACTGGAAAACAACATGAAATGTGGAATTGTCGGCTTGCCTAACGTAGGAAAATCTACGCTGTTTAACGCCATCACCAAAGCAGGCATCGCCGCAGAAAACTACCCTTTCTGCACCATAGAACCCAACGTCGGCATTGTCGAAGTGCCGGACACGCGCATGCAAGCCTTGGTTGACATCGTCCACCCACAAAAAACCCAGCCTGCCATCGTTGAAATGGTCGACATCGCAGGCCTAGTGGCGGGCGCCTCAAAAGGCGAAGGCTTGGGCAATAAATTCTTGGCCAACATCCGCGAGACCGATGCGATTGCCCACGTGGTGCGCTGCTTTGAAGACAGCAACGTGATCCACGTATCCAACAAAATTGACCCACTGTCCGACATTGAAGTGATCAACACCGAGTTGGCTTTGGCCGACATGGAAACCGTGGAAAAGACCATGCAACGCGAAGGCAAAAAAGCCAAAAGCGGCGACAAAGACGCCATCGCATTAATGGCCGTGTTGGACAAAATCTTGCCTGGCCTAAACGAAGCCAAAGCCGTGCGCACCTTAGGCTTGGATAACGATGAATTAACGCTATTAAAACCGCTTTGTTTAATTACCGTGAAACCAGTGATGTACTTAGCCAACGTTGACGAGAGCGGTTTTGAAAACAACCCCTTGCTGCAAAAAGTAGTGGATTTAGGCAAAGCCGAGCACGCCCCAGTGGTGGCCATCTGCGCCAAAATCGAATCGGAAATCTCCGAATTAGACGACGACGATAAAGCACTGTTCTTAGCCGAACTAGGCCAAGACGAACCGGGCTTAAACCGCGTGATCCGCGCAGCTTACGCCCTACTTGGCTTGCAAACCTACTTCACCGCCGGCGTGCAAGAA
>SXLB01000065.1 GCA_005777825.1 Methylotenera sp.
CGACGCCTAGCCATAAAAACAACTGCAAGGCATAGCGCTTAAGCCCATGACTGGCATCGCCGAATAACACAATAAAACCCAAGGCCAAGGCAAAACTCAAGGCCAACACCACTAAGCCATCGTAGACCATGCAAGCGGCCAGCCTCAACCAAGCTGGTTTGGTGTTTAGATTAGTCACGATGATGCGCTCCTATTGGTCATGTTAGCTAAGCCTAGCGCCCTTTATTTTCCATTAGGTTTTCCATTAGGCGTGCAATTCGCTACAATCCTTACTCAGTTTTATTGGAGAAGAATCATGGGACGTTTGTTATTTTTAATCTTGCTCATCGCGCTGATAGTCTATTTTGTTAAGCGCTACTTAGGCAAAAAAAACCCAGGCGAAAAAACAAGTGCCGACAACGCACAGCAGCAGTCTGAGCATTTAGCCAGCGAGGACATGGTGCAATGCGCCACCTGCCAAGTGCACATTGCGCGTTCCGAAGCTTTTTTAGTGAAACAGCGCTTTTATTGCTGCACCGCGCACGTGCCTAAAAAGTAAGCATTCTTGCGTTTGCCAGTCCGGCCTAAACCCAACATAGGCTTAGCTTAATACCAAAGCCAGATAGCTGATGTACATCAAGCCATTTAGCAATAAATGCCACACCAAAATACCGCCACGGCCAACCAAATAGCGCATCCATAGCGCCGCCAACAAGGTCATGCCTATGCCCAAAACCACTTCCATACGCGGCTCCCAAGGCGTCAACATGATACCTATGGCAGGCAACAAGGTGCCTTGAAACACCATGGCGCCAGTGATGTTGCCAAAAGCCAAGGTGTCTTTACCTTTACGTATCCACAAAACGCTGTTCACTTTTTCCGGTAATTCCGTGGCAATAGGGATGATCAACAAGGACAGCAACAAAGCAGAAATGCCCATTAAATCGGCCGCGGCCTCAACGCCATGGATAAACCCTTTGGCACCCACTATCAATAAGACTAAGCCTAGAATTAACTGCAAAGCTATCACGGCGGTGTGGTTAGGCAAGCCCAAACGGCATAACATCATCGGGCCGCCGGCTTCGGTGGCATGGCCATCTGCCACTAATGCTTTAGAGGCATTAAGCGTCATCATCACGTAAACAAAATAAATGGTTACCATGCAAGCGCCTATGCCATAACGCACCACGGTAAGCGTGTGTGGCACGTACATGGCAATGGCAGCAAAACTAAAAGCGATCAGAAAGAAATTAAGGTCACGGGTTAAGCCACTGCGCTCCGGTCTTAAATGCCCTTTGGTGCCGCGACGACGCCAAACCGAAATGGCCATCAAAGACAAGGATAAAGTAGCCAACATTAATGGCGCGCCTAAGATAGAGCCCACGCCTATCTCCTCATTGGTCGCGACATTTTGTGTACCGGCTAACAAGGCCAACAAAGGCACCATGGTCTCAGGCAAAGCCGTGCCGACCGCCGCAAACAAAGAACCGGTGACGCCTTCGGATATACCCAGCTTTTCACCCAAGTGTTCTAATGCGTTGGTGAAGACTTCTGCCGCGATCAAGATCACAATCAACATCAAAAACAATTCAAAAAATACCATTTGTTTATTCCTTGGCTTATGTAAATTTAATATGCACACAGTTTATAGGATAAGCGCACTTTATACTGAATTTTGCCATGAAAGTTCAGGCTAAAAATGCATTTTTAGCATAAAATTGTAGGCCTATGAATCGCCATGCTATTGATGAAAATGGAATTGCGCTAAACGCTCAGTTTATTGCCTCGCCCAATTTTGATGAGCGACCTAGCCATGAAATCAGTTTAATCGTCGTGCACAACATCAGCTTGCCACCAGGCGAATATGGTGGCACCGGCATCGTCGAATTATTCACCAACCAACTTGATCCGCAGGCCCATCCTTATTACGCGGGCATACACCAGCACAAGGTATCGGCGCATTTTTTAATCCGCAGAGACGGCCAGCTTGTGCAATTTGTTTCCTGCCTTCAACGCGCCTGGCATGCCGGTGTTTCACTATGGCAAAACAGGGAACGTTGCAACGACTTTTCTGTCGGAATCGAGCTGGAAGGATCGGATTTTGAGGCCTTTACCGAAGCGCAATACGCCAACTTGCAAAGTTTGCTGGCGGCATTGCAATTAGCTTATCCGATACAAGCTATAGTAGGGCATTCGGACATTGCACCCGGTCGAAAAACCGACCCCGGACCATTTTTTGATTGGCAACGTATAATCACCCCTTAATGACTAAGAAAGCTTACACACCATGATGTTGCAGACTAAATCCTGGCTATTGATCGCCTTACTGTCGACCACTTTAATTGGCTGCGGCGCTAAAAAAAGTGAGCAAGAGCAAGCCGAGGCCAAAAAAAATGGCCCCAAGCCAACCTTGGTCACCATCACCCACGTTAAAAAACAAGCTGTGGACATCACCGAACAGTCGGTCGGTAGCTTAGAAGGCTTAACCAACCCCACCGTGTCCTCCGAGGTGGCCGCCAAGGTCATACGCATTCATGTCAACACTGGCCAGGCGGTCACACAAGGCCAATTGATTGCCACACTGGATGCCACGGATTTGTCCCTGCAGGCGCAAGAGGCGCAAGCCGAAGTCGCTCGCATAGCAGCCTTGTTAGCCAATCAAAATAAAATCGTCGAACGCAATCAGGTGTTAGTGAGTAAGAAATTTATTTCGCAAAATGCCTTGGATAACGACAGCTCGCAACAAGCTGCTTTGAAAGAACAATGGGCCGGTGCCAAAGCTAGGTTAGACAGCGTCAAACACAACAGTAGCAAAACAAAAGTGTATGCGCCAGCGGCCGGCAAAGTAGAAAAGAAATTAATTGATGACGGTGAGTTTTTACGGGTAGGCGACCCCATCGTCTTAATCGTTTCATCGCAGCTACTGCGCGCCCATTTACCCTTCCCTGAACAGATAGGCGCGAAATTAAAACCAGGCTTAAAAGTGCGTTTAAGCACCCCAACCAGCTCGCATAGCGTGGATGCGGTCATCCACGAATTAAAACCGATGATTACCGAAGGCAGCCGCAGCGTCGATGTGATTGCCGATGTCACGAACGCGCCCGGCTGGCAAGCCGGTGCCAGCGTAGATGGCACGGTGGTATTAGGTACCCAAGCAGACAGCTTAATGGTACCGGAACAAAGCGTGGTACTGCGCCCAGCCGGTGAAGTGGTCTACCTAGCGCGGGGCAATAAAGCCTACCAAGCCATAGTTAAAACCGGCGTCCGGCAAAATGGCTTAGTGGAAATTCTGCAAGGCCTAAATGAAAACGACGCGGTGGTGGTCGATGGGGCCGGTTTCTTAACCGACCAAGCCTTGATTAAACTGGCCACACCTAGCCCAGCTAACATCAGTCAAAAAGTAAACAACTAACCATGACCCTGCCTGAACTCTCGATCAAGCGCCACGTCCTTGCGTGGATGTTGTCTGCGGTCATAGTGCTGTTCGGCATTATTTCCTACCAAAAAATAGGCGTGGACAGGGTGCCGGCCATCGATTTCCCCATCATCATGATCAACACCACCTTGCGTGGTGCGGATCCTGATGTGGTGGACACCAGCATTACCAGCGTCATCGAGTCGGCCATTAACACCACCCCAGGCATCGAGCACATCCAATCCGCTTCCTCGCCTGGCGTGTCCAGTATCAGCATTACCTTCGCGTTGGATAAAGACATCGATGTCGCTTATAACGAAGTGCAGGCCAAAGTAAATCAAGTCATCAAACGCTTGCCGACCGACACCGATCCGCCGGTGCTGCAAAAAGTCGACACCAATGCCTCGCCGGTCATTTGGTTAGCCTTAAGCGGCGACCGCACCGTGCAGCAACTGAATTTATACGCCAACAACATATTAAAAAAGAAATTTGAAACCATTGCCGGTGTCGGTGAAGTCACCATAGGCGGACGCCGTGATCGCGTTATACGTGTCAACGTGTCGCCTGAACGCATGGCCGCCTACAAGCTAACGGCCAACGATTTAATCGCCGCATTCGACAAAGAGCACGTGCAATTACCGGGTGGATTTTTAGTCAGCCAGCAAGCCGAGCAATTGCTCAAACTCGACTTAGAGTTCCATAGCACGAAAGCCCTGGCGGATTTGGTAGTGAGCAATAAAGCCGGCGTGTCGATACGTTTGAAAGACATCGCCCGCGTGGAAGACGGCATCACCGACAACCGCCAAGTAGCCCGTTATAACGGCAAACCAACGGTGGGCATAGGCATGGTGAAAATTGCCAATGCCAACACGGTGGACATCATTAAAGAAGTGGAACGCCGCTTAGAGCAAGACGTGCGCCCCAATTTGCCACCTGGCATGCAATTAGAAGTGTCGACTAACGACGGCTTATTCATTAACCAAATGGTCGCCTCATTAAAAGAACATTTGGTGGAAGGCACATTATTCGCGGCGCTGATTGTATTAATTTTTATGCGCTCGTTTAGCTCCACCTTGATGATATGCCTAGAAATACCGGTGTCTTTATTAGGCGCCATCGCCGTGATGTATTTTTCAGGCTACACCTTTAACAGCATGACGCTGTTGGCCTTGCTGCTGTTGATAGGCGTGGTGGTGGACGATGCCATCGTTGTGCGCGAGAGCATCTTGCGCCACATGTCCGGCGAAGCCGGCAATAAGCTCA
>SXLB01000004.1 GCA_005777825.1 Methylotenera sp.
GCACCTATGAAGCCAACATGGCCATGCAAGAATGCGACGTATTGCTTGCCGTAGGCGCGCGCTTTGATGACAGGGTGATAGGCAATACCGCCGATTTTTTATCCAAGCCACGCACTATTATCCATATAGACATTGACCCCGCATCCATATCAAAACGGGTGAAAATTGACGTACCCATCGTCGGCGACGTCAAATCCGTGTTGGCCGACATGAACGAACTGATCGCTACGGAAAAACCCCAACAAAATACCGCTGCCCTGAATGCTTGGTTCGAACAGATCCAGACTTGGCGCGCTAAAAAATGCATGAATTTTGCCCAAAGTGACGAATTCATCAAACCGCAATACGTGATTCAAAAATTACATGAAGTGACTAAAGGTGAAGCTTTTGTTACTTCTGACGTGGGTCAGCATCAAATGTGGGCGGCGCAATATTATAAGTTTGACCAGCCACGCCGCTGGATTAATTCCGGTGGCTTAGGCACCATGGGCGTTGGTCTGCCCTATGCCATGGGCGTGCAGTTTGCTCATCCGAATGCACAAGTAGCCTGCGTGACCGGCGAGGGCAGCATACAAATGAACATCCAGGAGCTTTCAACCTGCGCCCAATACCACTTGCCGATCAAAGTCATCATGCTCAATAACCGTTATTTAGGCATGGTGCGTCAATGGCAAGAGTTTTTCTATGAGAACCGCTACTCCGAATCTTACATGGACAGCTTACCTAACTTCGTCAAGCTCGCCGAGGCATACGGCCATGTTGGCATGCAAATCACCAAACCTGGCGACGTGGAAGCAGCCCTAAAAGAAGCCTTTGCCATGAAGTCGCGTTTTGTCTTCATGGATTTTATTACCGATCAAAAAGAGAACGTGTTCCCCATGATACAAAATGGCAAGGGCTTGTCTGAAATGATTTTAGCGGAGGACCTATAAGATGGCGACACAGTCTGCACGTCACATTATTTCACTGCTAATGGAAAATGAATCGGGCGCTTTATCCAGGGTAGCCGGCTTATTCTCTGCACGTGGCTACAACATTGAATCACTAACGGTTGCCGCCACCGAAGACCAAACCTTGTCACGCATGACCATAGTAACCACCGGATCTGAAGCGGTCATAGAACAAATTATTAAGCAATTAAACAAACTGGTGGACGTAGTCAAAGTACTGGATTTAAACGATGGAAAATTCATTGAACGTGAATTGATGTTAGTTAAAGTCAAAGCCACCAGTGCATTTAGAGAAGAAATGAAGCGCATGAGCGACATATTCCGTGGCCGTATTATCGATGTGGCCGACGGCAGCTTTACCATTGAGCTTACCGGCTCAGGCAATAAGCTTGATGCTTTTATCGAAAGTTTAGATAAAGCAGCGATCCTAGAAACCGTGCGCACTGGCGCGTCGGGCATAGGTCGAGGTGACAGAATTCTGAAAGTTTAAGTTTTAAAACCCCCTTATATTTATTAAGCAATTGCATAGAAAGGCGACACAAAATGAAAGTTTATTACGATAAAGACGCGGACCTTGGTTTAATTAAAGGCAAAAAAGTAACCATCGTTGGCTACGGCTCACAGGGCCATGCGCATGCCGCCAACCTAAAAGACAGCGGCGTTAACGTCACCATAGGTTTACGCAAGGGCGGCAGCTCCTGGGCAAAAGCCGTGGCTGCTGGTCATAATGTTTTAGAAATTGCCGAAGCCACCAAACAAGCCGATGTCGTCATGCTGTTATTGCCTGACGAAACCATGCCACAAATTTTTGATGCGGACGTAGCAGCCAATTTGAAGCAAGGCGCTACACTGGCCTTTGCTCATGGCTTTAACATTCATTACAACCAAATCACACCAAGAGCCGACTTGGACGTCATCATGATTGCCCCTAAAGGCCCAGGCCACACCGTGCGTTCAGAATACTTAAAAGGCGGCGGCGTGCCTTCATTAATTGCGGTTTATCAAGATAAATCTGGCAAAGCAAAAGCCTTGGCCTTGTCTTATGCAGCGGCTAACGGCGGCACCAAAGGCGGCGTCATTGAAACCGATTTCCGTGAAGAAACTGAAACAGACTTGTTCGGCGAACAAGCCGTGTTGTGTGGTGGCGCGGTTGAATTGGTGAAAGCCGGTTTTGAAACTTTGGTTGAAGCAGGCTATGCGCCTGAAATGGCTTACTTTGAATGCTTGCACGAACTTAAATTGATCGTGGATTTAATGTACGAAGGCGGCATTGCCAACATGAATTACTCCATTTCAAATAACGCAGAATACGGTGAATACGTAACAGGTCCAAAAGTCATCAATGACGAATCACGTTACGCCATGCAAGAATGTTTAGCTAACATTCAAAACGGCGAATACGCGAAACGCTTCATATTAGAAGGCCGCACCAACTACCCAGAAATGACAGCTCGTCGTCGTTTGAATGCAGCTCATCCAATTGAGCAGGTAGGCGGCCAATTGCGCGCCATGATGCCCTGGATTGCTAAAAACAAATTAGTAGACCAAGCCAAAAACTAAGGTAGCAATAGGTCTGTAGACTTTAAGCTAGGCGGGAAGTGTTGATTGCCTCCCGCCTTTTTTATTAGGGGTTGCCATGAATTTAGCCGTACTGTCTCAATACGTCTTGCCCAAACAAGCCATCACTGCGCTTGCCGGCAAATTAGCCCACCTCCAGGGAGGCCGATTAACGGCAGCCGTGATAAGCTGGTTTGTGCAACGCTACCAAGTCAACATGACGGAAGCGCAGAACCCAGACATACTAGCTTACAAAACCTTTAATGCCTTTTTTACGCGCGCACTCAAACCGGGGGCGCGCCCCTTGGCCTCGGCTGACTTTATCAGCCCGGTTGATGGGCGCATCAGCCAACTGGGTCGCATTGATATCGATCAACTGTTTCAGGCCAAAGGCCATAGCTACTCAACAACGGCTCTATTAGGCGGCAATAAAAACCTGGCTAAAAAATTTGAAAATGGGCAATTTGCTTGCCTGTACTTAAGCCCCAAAGACTACCATCGCATCCACATGCCATGCGACGGTAGCTTAAGAAGCATGACTTACGTGCCCGGCGCCTTATTTTCAGTCAACCCCACTACGGCTGAAGGTGTGCCAGGTTTGTTTGCTCGTAATGAGCGGGTGGTGTGTGAATTTAGCTCCGCCCAGCATGGCTTGTTTATCATGGTCTTAGTCGGAGCGACCGTCGTAGGCAGCATGGCCACGGTCTGGCACACTAGCCAAAACGGCATCATAAACCCACCACGCAGCCGTAAACCACAATGCTGGTTTTACGACAATAAAAACATTACATTAAGGCAAGGCGATGAGATGGGCCGCTTTTTACTCGGCTCCACGGTGGTGATGCTATTCGAAAAAGACGCACTGGCATTCAATGCCGAATGGCAAGCGGCGCGCCCGATTAAAATGGGCGAATTGATGGGCAATAAAAAATTAGCTAATTAGCTCTAAGCCACTACTTAGCTGGCTTGTGGTGCAAATGGGCGGCCAACTCATTGAGCGCAGACTCGTAAACCCCACGCTTAAATTCAATCACGTCTTCTAAAGGCACCCAGTATTCAGCCCATCGCCAAGCATCAAATTCAGGATGCTCACTGGCACGCAATGACACATCGCTGTCACGCCCAACCATACGCAATAAATACCAAATTTGCTTCTGGCCTTTATAGCTACCGCGGTATTCCCGCTTAATCCATGAGCTCGGTACCTCGTAGCGCAACCAATCTTTGGTACGGCCTAAAATCTGCACGTGCTGAGGCGCCAAACCGACTTCTTCCATCAGTTCGCGGTACATGGCCTGCTCCGGACTTTCGCCTTGATTGATGCCACCTTGAGGAAATTGCCAAGCATGTTCACGAATACGCTTGGCCCAAAAAACCTGATTGCTGGCATTACATAAAATAATGCCTACATTCGGGCGAAACCCGTCTCGATCTAACATAAGGTTATACTGCCTAAATTATTTACTGCAATTTTTTCATATTTTGCACATTATTGAAAGCAACCATTTACGTATAATAGCCAAGCCTATGAATACACTAGCAATTAAAATTTTCGACTTTATGGCTGCTAGGCAGATTTTGTTTTGCCGCCTGTTGTACTGCACACTACTTTTAATCACGCCGCCAAGCCTGGCGCGTGACATGACATCGTATGCTTACATAACCAACCAGGGCGAAGACACGGTATCGGTCATCGATACAGCAAAAAACAGCGTCAGTCTAACCATAGCCGTTGGCAAAGGGCCAGTGGGCATTGCTGTCTCAGCAAGCATGCAGCGCGTTTACATTGCCAATGTTGAAAGCCAAGAAATCAGCGTAATCAACACGCAGAACAACAGCGTGATACAAACAATAAAGATTAATGGCGCGCCTGTCGGCTTAGCGCTATCGCCAGACAACGCTACCCTGTATGTTGCTGATTGGTTTGCTAATAAAGTGTTGGCCATTAGCACCCATCTGCCAACCATGCTAGGCGAGCTCAACGTGGGCGACGCACCAGCCGGCTTAGCAGTCAGCCCAAATAACAAATGGTTGTATATTGCCAATCGCGACAGCGATGACATTGCCATCGTCGACACCGCCAGTTTGAGCATAAAAAAACGCATCAAAGTCGGCGCACACCCTTTTGGCTTATCGTTAAGTAACAGCGGGGATTTATTAGTAAGCGTCAACGTAAGAGACGACAGCGTTAGTCTAATTAACACTAAAACTTACGGTCAGCAAACAATCAAGGTGGGCTACCACCCATACTGCGCAGCCATCACCGCCGACGAAAAATTGCTTTTCGTGAGCAACACCCAAGACGACAGCGTGTCGGTGATAGACCTGGCTAGCCATAAAATCATCAAGACCATTGCTGTAGGCAGCACCCCAGAAGGCATCAGCATGGACCCAATTAATCAACGTGCCTACGTAGCCAACTGGGGCAGCAATAACGTCAGCGTAATTGACGTTAACAGTCTGCAAGTGTTGGCCACCATCAAAACCGGTGAAAAAAGCCGCGCTTTTGGCCAGTTCATCTTATTAAGCCCTTAATATCAGTCTTATCGAAGCAAGGTTTAAACACTGAGGTGTTTTTAAAAAGCCTTGTTCTCAATTATAATGAAGCCTTGTATAAATCAATCACTCTCTGCTTGAGAGCCACGGAGAAATAAAAAAATGAAAAAGATTTTAGCCCTTTTAACTTTGAGCTTGAGCATCAGCCTATTGCCTAACTTAGCTAGCGCGCACGGTCCATCGCCACAAAAAGTTGAAAAAAGCGTCACCATCAAAGCCGACCCAGCTAAAGTTTGGGCTACCGTTAAGGACTTCGGTACCGCTCACCTATGGTTACCAGGCGTGGCTGGCACCAAATTAGAAAAAGTCGGCGAAGACACTTTTAGAACCTTAAGCTTCAAAAGCGGTGGTAACGTCTACGAAAAATTACGCGGTATCGACAACGACAGCATGCGCCTCAAATACGAGATTGTTTCTGGCACCCTACCGCTGACTGATTTTAATGGCAGCATGACCGTGACCAAAGGCCCTGGTGCTGGCGAAAGCACGGTCACCTGGGTAGGTCGCTTCTACCGTTTATACAAATTAAACCCACCTATTCCTGAAGGCCAAGATGACGCGACTGCGGTCAAAGCCATCAACGATATTTTTGATGCCGGCTTAGCTAACTTAAAAAAAGTAAGCGAAACAGCGAAATAATAAATTTCGCCCAATGCCAATTAATGCATGCAAAATAATGTTAAATGAGGCAATATAGGTGACACGGTCATGGGTAAAACACCATCTGCGGCAATGAAGTTGCTTAAATCCTAGTTAAGCTTGTGTGCATTTAATTCTAATAAAGGAATGACAATGAAAAATCAACAACAAGGTTTCACCTTAATTGAATTAATGATAGTGGTAGCAATCATTGGTATTTTGGCCGCCGTAGCGATTCCGCAATACGGCAACTAGGTGTCTCGTACCTGTGCGGCCGCAGCGATGGCCGAACTGGCTTCCACTAAAACAGCGGTTGCAATGTGCGCGCAAGAACTTGGCTCATTGGCCGATTGTGATGCAGGTTCTAATGGCGTACCTACCTTAGCCACAACGGCTAACATCACAGCCATAACCCCAGTAGCAAATGGCGTTATTTCAGTCACAACGTCCGCCACTCCGGCAGATGGCACCGCCTTAACCATAGTGGATACGCCCACTACGCCAGCTGGCGGCGCCAACATGCTATGGACGAATACAGGCACAGTCTGCAATGCAGTTCAAGGCTTAAAAGTTGGTCAAGGTGATTGCCAGCCTGCCCCAGCAACTTAATTGACTACAGCGTAGCGCTGATGCAATTCATTTAAATCCAAGCGCTGTAGCACAATAAAAAAGCCCTCAAATGAGGGCTTTTTTATTGCATGTCCCAAGCATCTTTTAACCCGCTTATTTTTCACTAAAATTAGCCACCCCATCCCAATCGGCCGCAGGCGGATTCGCCATAAAGTACGCTATGCGCTCCATGTAAATGATGTAGAGACGGCATAATGGCTGGGCTTGAGCTAAGCTTTTAAATAAAGCCTCGGCCTGCGGCCAAGCTTGATTACGGTATGCCGCGAGTGCCGTTTGGTATTGCTGCAGACCGGCCAGCATAGGCTCACCCACCTCTGTCTTTGCCCCTATCACCTCATAAATCGCCAGTGGTTTTTCTCTACCTTTAACCCGGACTCTGTCTAGCTCTCTGTAAACAAAATCCGGCGCCAACACTTTGGTGTCTTCACTAACAATGATACTAACTGCATAATATTTTGTTAACGCCTCTAGGCGCGAGCCCAAATTAACTGCGTCACCCAATACGGTGTAAGCCATACGAAATGTCGAGCCCATGTTACCCACCACCATGTCGCCGCTATTAAGTCCTATGCCTATGCGTATAGCCGGCCAGCCTTGTGCAGCAAATTCATCTTGCAAGCGCGCCAAGCCATCGGTCATGGCTAAGGCAGCCTGCACCGCATGCGTCGCATGCTGATTATCAGCCACAGGGGCACCCCAAAACGCCATGATGGCATCGCCCATGTATTTATCTATGGTGCCTCGGTGATGATGAATAGCCTCTGTCATCGGGCTGAGAAAGCGATTCATCAGCAGACTCAGCTGCTCGGGCGCCATCCCTTCGGCGATGCAGGTAAAGTCACGTACGTCTGTAAATAACACCGTCATATGTCGACTTTGGCTAGCTAAACTATAACTGTTGGGATTTTGAGCCATTTCATCCACTAATTCCGGCGGGATGTACAAGCCAAATAAACGACCCAATTGGCGTTTAAGCCGTGACTCAAAAAAGAAACCGTAAGCCATATTAAAAAAGTACAGCGCGCTTATCGTCACCAGCAAAGCAGCCAAAGGCAGCGCCAAATTGCCAAACTGCCAGGCCAGCCAATTTAAGCCCAAGAGCAGACCTAGGCAGAGCGCAGTGAGCAGCGTGGCCGCAGTGGGGCTTAAGTTAGGCAAGCTTAAAGCCAGCAGGCTTCCCACTAACAAAAGCAATATAAACTCTATGCCTTGGGTATAGGCCGGGTTTTGTTTGATGTTGCCGTCCAATATGCCGGCCACCATGTTGGCGTGCACCTCCACCCCAGGATAGACATTTTGCATGGGTGTGGCACGTAAATCCATCAAGCCGGCAGCGGTTGTGCCCAGCAAGACTATTTTATTTTTAAGCATAGCCTGATCCACTTTATTTGACATCACGTCAGTAGCAGACACGTAGCGGAAACTGCCTTGTGCCCCACGGTAGGGAATCAATGCGGCCATGTCATTGTTAACTGGGATGCGATTTTTACCGATACGCAGTTCCTCAGCATCGGCATCCACGGCAAGGGCTGGCTTAGTTGAGCGAGCGCCAGCAGGCTCATTGGCCGCTCGGGCTACAGCACTGGCAAAGGCTTCGTAAACTTGATCATGGTATTGCACCAACATCGGCAGCCTACGGGAAATGCCGTCTTGATCTGGGCTGGCATTAAAATGGCCAGCGGCATAGGCTTGCGCTTGCAAATTGGCTAAATTGGACGTGTAGCCGCTGGCCTGCATTAAGCTAACTGGCTGCTCCTTAAAGTCAGCTGCCGGCAAAATTGGTGCAGGCAAGGTGCCGACTTTCGTTTCCCCTTCTTGCAAAAATACATAAGCCAACACCACTTTACGGTTTTTTAAACTGTTGGCGAACAATTGGTCGTAGTCCAAACTAGGGCTTAATTTTTCTATGGCCGCACGCAAACCCTGATCTTGCCTAAAGTGCTCACGTTGCATGGCTTGCATGCCTTGCAAGCCCGAACTTAAGTCGGGCTCGGCAAACACCGCATCCATCCCTAACACCCGAACCTGATAATCGTCGAACAAGCGATCGACTAAATGCGCCAACTTATTTCTAGACCAAGGCCAATGCCCCTGCTGTTTAAGGCTTTTTTCATCAATATCAACAATGACAATGCGCTCATCCAGACTATTGGGCATAGTCATATTGAGCCTGGTGTCGTAGCTCCATAACTCCAACTTAGTGACCGGCGACAGGGGCAGCACGCCACTGACGTGCAGCAACATCAGCAACACGATGAGCAAGCCTATCAATGCACGAATAGTGTGTCGCTTGCTAGAGAATTTCAAGGTAGGCATAGGGCTTAAAGTTAGGCAGGTAAGTTAATGGTTTAGCGTGAAGACTAATGCTATTATTTGTCTGATTGGAACAGCATAATGCATATCCAAATTATTTAATAGCCAAGCCCAAAAACGGCTTGCTGCCTTTTTAAAATAGATGACAGCCATGCAAGCACAAGCCCCTTTAGAATTAATTCGTGGCGACAGCAATGACGTCCGCGCCAGCGTAATTTGGCTGCATGGCCTTGGGGCAGACGGTTACGATTTTGCCCCCGTGGTGGACATGTTAAACCTAGCCCAGGTCCGTTTTATTCTTCCGCATGCGCCGTCCATGGCGGTGACGCGCAACAATGGCTACGTCATGCCGGCCTGGTATGACTTATATTCCCCCAGCGAGTCGCAACAAGAAGACCAAGCTGGCATAAGGCGCAGTGAAGACTACTTAAACAGTTTGATAGAAAACGAAATCAAGCGTGGCATAGCCAGCGATAAAATTGTACTGGCGGGCTTTTCCCAAGGCGGGGCTATCGCCTTGCATAGCGCCACTCGCTACCCCAAAAAATTAGCCGGTGTGCTCGCCCTGTCCACTTACTTGCCCCTTAAACCGGCCTTAGCAAAAGAAGCCCATGTCGCCAATCTAGCGACGCCCATCTTTATGGCGCACGGCAAATCCGATGACATCATCAGCTTAGAAAGAGCCCTAGCATCACTCTCCATTTTGCAAGCAAGCGGTTTTACCGTGCATTGGCATGAATACGCCATGGCGCACAGTGTCTGCGCAGAAGAAATTAATGACATACGCTTATTTTTAACAGGGCTTTTGCAGCAGGATTTGGTAGAATAAGCACTGTGTAAACTAGGCAAGCGCATTATGACCACAGCAAAATCAAACGAAGACTTGTCATTAAATAAATCGGCGGCAGAGATGCCGCTTAATTTTGAGCAAGCTTACGCCGAACTAGAACAAATTATCGCGCAAATGGAAGCGGCACAACTGCCCTTGGATGCCAGCCTAGCCGCTTACCAACGTGGCAACAGCTTGCTGCAATTTTGCCAACAGTCCTTGCTGGCAGCGGAGCAACAAGTGCAAATTTTAAATGAGCGCAACCAGCTACTGGCTTACAAAAGCCAAGATCAATAATAATGTCTAATGTAGACGATATAAAAAATAGTGGCCTAGCTTTTACTAGCTGGGTAGCTAGCAAACAACATCACATTGAATCAACGCTTGAACAATGCCTTCCTGACGCAAATTTAGCCCCATGCATGCTACACAGTGCCATGCGTTACAGCGCCTTGAAAGGCGGCAAACGTATACGCGCGTTACTTTGTTATGCGGCGGCTGAATTGTCCACATACGAACCTAACGTTGCTGATGCAAGCGCTTGCGCCATCGAGCTCATACATGCATACTCATTGGTGCACGATGACATGCCCTGTATGGACGATGACGACATGCGCCGCGGCAAGCCAAGCTGTCACAAGCAATATGATGAAGCGACCGCATTATTAGTTGGTGATGCATTACAGAGTTTAGCGTTTGAAGTGCTATCCCAATCCCAAAATTACGCTCACAGCCAATTAAGTGCCAACCAACAAATGAAATTGATTAACTTGCTATCTAAAGCAGCCGGTTCCAAAGGAATGGCTGGAGGGCAAGGTATAGACTTGGCTGCAGTTGGCAAAGACCTCAGCCAAAGCGAACTGGAAACCATGCATAGAATGAAAACCGGCGCGTTAATAGAAGCATCAATCATGCTAGGGGCAATAAGCGCGGAAAAGTCAAGCCAAGAGGCCATTCAACAGTTTGCCAACAAAATAGGCCTGGCTTTTCAAGTAGTAGACGACATCCTAGACGTCGAAGCCAATAGCAAAACCTTAGGCAAAACGGCAGGCAAGGATGCCGAAAGCAACAAACCTACCTACGTCTCTACTTTAGGCTTAAGTGCTGCCAAGCAGCACGTCCAAATACTCTACGATCAAGCCATCGATGCCATTCGCCCTTTGGGTGATAAAGCAAACCGTTTAATAGAGTTGGCTGGCTACATTATCCAGCGTAATTTTTAACGTAATTTAGTTCAAATTACCTAGCCGGCAATTTAGGAATCTTTAAGGTGACACCATTACTCGACAGCATCAACAGCCCCTTGCAGCTTAAGGCATTAAACCGCAAGCAACTCAAGTCGTTGGTATTGGAATTGCGCGCATTTATTGTAGACAGCGTGGCTAAAACCGGCGGGCACTTGGCCTCAAATTTAGGCGTGGTGGAACTGACTGTGGCCTTGCATTACGTTTTTAATACACCTGATGACAGACTGGTGTGGGACGTAGGCCACCAAACTTACCCGCATAAAATATTGACTGGCCGCCGTGAGGCAATGGCGAGTTTGCGCAAAGCCAATGGCATAGCCGGCTTTCCTAGGCGCACCGAAAGCGAATACGATGCGTTTGGCACCGGGCACTCCAGCACCTCTATTTCTGCCGCATTAGGCATGGCCGTGGCTGCACAAAAAGCCGGGCTTGAACGTCGTGCCGTGGCCATCATTGGCGATGGCGCCATGTCTGCAGGCATGGCCTTTGAAGGCTTGAACAACGCCGGTAGCATGGGTGCGAACTTACTGGTTATACTCAACGATAACGACATGAGCATCTCCAATAATGTCGGCGCCTTAAACAATTATTTATCCAAACTATTGTCCAGTCGTTTCTATGGCTCCATCAAAAAATCTGGCAAAAAAATCTTGTCCACCATGCCGCCCATGATGAAATTTGCCAAGCGCGCCGAAGAGCACGTTAAAGGCATGGTGTTACCCAGCACTTTATTTGAAGAATTTGGTTTCAATTACATAGGCCCGGTAGACGGCCACGATCTGGATGCCTTGATAGACACCTTGCAAAACATCAGGCAACTTAAGGGCCCACAGTTTTTACACATCGTCACGCAAAAAGGCAAAGGCTTTGAGCCGGCTGAAGAAGACCCGAATAAATTTCACGGCATAGGCAAATTTGATCCTTGCAATGGCGACCTGCTGGCTAATGCCGGTAAAAAAACCTACACACAAGTGTTTGGCGAATGGCTGGTCGACATGGCGGCGCAAGACGAGCGGCTCATTGGCATCACCCCAGCCATGTGCGACGGCTCTAGCTTAAACACTTTTGCCGCTAAATACCCACAGCGTTATTTCGATGTGGGCATCGCCGAGCAACATGCCTTAAGCTTTGCCGCCGGCATGGCCTGCGATGGATTAAAACCGGTTGTGGCCATCTACAGCACATTTTTACAGCGCGCTTACGACCAATTGGTGCACGACATAGCCTTGCAAAACTTACCGGTATTGTTGGCCATAGACCGCGCTGGCTTGGTCGGTGCAGACGGCCCTACCCATGCCGGCAGTTTCGACTTAAGCTATTTAAGGTGCATCCCTAACGTGCTGATCATGGCACCCAGCGACGAAAACGAATGCCGAAAAATGCTTTACACCGGTTACCAATACGAAGGCGTGGCCGCCGTACGTTATCCACGCGGCAGCGGCACTGGCGCCGTCGTTGAGCAAACCATGCAGGCCATCCCCATAGGCAAAGGCGAAATCAAACGCCTAAGCTCGGTTAAAGAACCCAAAAACAAAATTGCCATACTAAGCTTTGGCAGCATGCTGGCAGCCTGCCTGCATGCCGGTGAAAAACTGGATGCCACCGTCGTCAATATGCGCTTTGTCAAACCCATCGATCAAGCCTTACTTACTAAGTTGGCCATGGACCACAAGGTCTTCGTCACCGTTGAAGAGAATGCCGTCATGGGCGGCGCCGGGACAGCCACAATGGAAGCCCTGCAAGCCATACAAAATGATACCGGCTTGACCATGCAGACCCTTTGTTTGGGCTTGCCTGATCATTTCATAGAGCACGGCGTGCATGAAACCATGTTGGCAGAATGCGGCTTGGATGCAGAAGGCATTAGCTGCGCAATTGCGCGACTAATAACCTAGTGTTATACTCAAGTATTATCAGCTAAACGCCAACCAGGATAAGTAATGACAGAAGCTACGCCCACCTGCCCCATAGAAGACGTACAAAACACCGTGGACACACGCCATATCGCCATTGATAAAGTGGGCATCAAGGCCATACGCCACCCCATTGTCGTCAAAGACAAATCCGCTGGCGAGCAACACACCATCGCCGTATTCAATATGTACGTGCATCTGCCACAGCAGTTCAAAGGCACGCACATGTCGCGCTTTGTTGAAATACTGAATGTAAACGAGCACGCCATTTCCTTAGAGTCGTTTGAAACCATACTGCGTGAAATGGTTAAGCGTTTAGAAGCCGAATCCGGTCACGTAGAAATGACTTTCCCCTATTTCGTCAATAAAGCCGCGCCGGTTTCTGGCGTGAAGAGCTTACTCGATTACGAAGTGACCTTCATAGGCGAGATCAATCATGGCCAATTCGACATTACCGTAAAAGTATTGGTGCCGGTAACCAGTCTCTGTCCCTGCAGCAAAAAAATATCCGACTACGGTGCGCACAATCAACGCAGCCATGTCACGGTCACGGCGCTGATCAATGATTTTATCTGGATAGAAGACATCATCAACCTGGTGGAAAAACAAGCCTCTTGCGAGTTGTATGGCTTATTAAAACGACCGGATGAAAAATTTGTCACCGAACGGGCTTACGATAACCCAAAATTTGTCGAAGACATGGTGAGGGACGTGGCAGCACAATTGTCCGCAGAAAAACGCATCGTGGCCTACACCGTGGAAAGTGAAAACTTCGAGAGCATACACAACCATTCAGCTTACGCGTTGATCAGCCACGATAAACGCAAGTCGGCTTAAGGTAGTCTAACTAGAGCTAGCCAAACAAACCGCGCTGATGCTGCTGCGCGCTTAATTTCAGTCCTATGGCAATCACCAAAAACCCCAGCAATGGAAAGAGCGCGGCCAACATGAAGGTGTGCTGACCGCCTAGGTATTGCAGAGCATAGCCACCGGCCACCCCGCCCAATGTGCCACCTATGCCATAGGCCACGCTGTTGTATATGGCCTGGCCTTTGGCCTGATGCCGGCCATTGAAGAAACGCGCAATGACTTCCACTGAGGCAGCATGAAAACTACCAAAGGTAGCGGCATGCAAGGTTTGCGCCAGCAGCATGATGGGCCAAGAATCAATTGCCCAACCAATTAAGCTAAAGCGCAAAACGGCTAAAGCCAGGCTGACTAATAATATGGCTTTTAAACTAAATCGCGCCATGATTTTCGGCATGGCCATAAACACAGCGATCTCACACACCACCCCAACGGCCCACAACAAGCCTATGACAGTTTTGCTGTATCCGTGATCACTTAGGTATATGGAGTAAAAATTATAGAGCACGCCATGCGCCGTCACCATCAAGGCACAGCCTAATAACAAGGCCATCACATTAGGTTGCCGCATCAGTTGCCAAATGGAATAATCGTCGTGCTCATGCGCCGCGACAATGGCTTCAGGCAAGCCGAAGGACAAAACAAACAAGGTCATCTGCACAAACAGCAAAAACCATAACAGGCTGCGTATACCAGAAAAATCAATCCAAAAACCCAGCACCACGGCAGCGACAATAAATCCCAGGGAACCCCACATACGTATGCGACTGTAATGGCCATTCGTCGTGGCCAAATGGGCCAAGGTCAAGGATTCCGCTAAGGGCAAGGTGGAACTGGTAAACAAACTTAAGGCCGCCATGACAAAAAACAGCCAGTAAAAGCCGTGTGCCCAAAACACCGCAGTAAAGCCACACAAACCTAAAAAGGCCGTCAGCTTAATCCACTGCGCACGTTTCCCAGTGTGATCAGCCAACCAACCCCAAAAATTAGGTGCAAAAATACGGCTGATTTGAAACAAAGACATCAGTATGCCGATATCGGCCGGACTAAATTGCTCAGACTTGAGGTACAAACCCCAATACGGCACAAACGCACCAACAAAGAAGTAGTAAATGAAGTAAAACCGGGACAGCTTAAAATGGAGTTTTGTGTGCATAAACAGGGCGTAGATGGACATAAAAAAGTCGGCTGACGCCGACTTTCATCTGCCTAATTAGTTGACCAGCATGGCATACAGCTGATCTTTGAGCAAAGCGCGCTCTTTTTTTTGCGTTACCAAGGTCTCGTCCGCCACTGGCGCGCCCTCACCCTCAAGACGCTCTACGTCTTTGGTTAAGGCATGGTAAGCGTCGAATAGCTTAGCAAAATGGGCGTTGCTCATTTTTAAGCCGTGTATTTTATCTTTGTGTTGGGGAAATTCGTGGGCCAAATCGTGATGCTCAATGTTCATGGTCATTCCTTAAAAATTAATCGAATCTAAGTCTAAGCGTCCACCCCTAACAAGCGAACACCTTAGCTTATGCTTTCATTGTAAAAGCAAGGCCTTTTGCGGCGCATGATCTACATCAAAGCCAAGCATTAAATTAGTCCATGAGATTAAACGATATGAGGGGCATGACTTTGCACGTCGGCATTTTGCCCGCGGTGACGCAGGGCATGGTCGATCAGCACTAAGGCTAACATGGCCTCGACTATAGGCGTCGCGCGCACACCAACGCAAGGATCGTGGCGGCCGGTGGTTTCCATCAATACCGCTAGGCCGTCTTTATCGACGGATCGGCGTGGCTGCGGAATGCTAGAAGTTGGCTTTAACGCCACGTTAACCTGTATGCTTTGGCCAGTTGAGATGCCGCCTAAAATGCCACCGGCGTGATTGCTAACAAACCCTTGCGGGGTCATTTCATCAGAATGCTCGCTGCCACGCTGGGCAACAGCGGCAAAACCGGCACCAATTTCCACGCCTTTCACGGCATTAATGCTCATCATGGCGTAAGCGATTTCGGCATCCAATCGATCAAAAACCGGTTCGCCCCAGCCGACCGGCACCCCTTCGGCAACCACGGTAATTTGTGCGCCGACTGAATCACGGGCGGCACGCACTTCGTCTAAATAATTCGCCAACTCTGGCAACATCGCCACATTGGCCGAAAAGAAATCGTTGTCCGGGTGCTGCAATGCATCCCAACTGACGAAAGGAATGGCTAACGTACCCAACTGGCTCATGTAAGCCCTAACCGTCACGCCATAGCGTTGCTTCAACCATTTTTTCGCTATGGCGCCAGCCGCCACCCGTACCGCAGTTTCGCGCGCACTGGAGCGACCGCCGCCACGGTAATCGCGTATGCCGTATTTTTGACTGTAGGTATAATCGGCATGGCCAGGCCTAAATGTGTCCATGATCTTCGAGTAGTCTTGACTGCGTTGGTCGGTATTGCGTATTAACAAGCCTATGGGCGCGCCTGTGGTTTTGCCTTCAAACACACCAGACAGGATTTCCACGGCATCGGCTTCTTTACGCTGGGTAACGTGCCGCGAGGTGCCGGGTTTACGTCGGTCTAAATCCACTTGCAAATCGGCCGCCGACAATTCCAGGCCTGGCGGGCAACCGTCCACCACCCCGCCTATTGCCGCGCCGTGAGATTCACCGAAAGAAGTTAAGGTGAATAGCGTACCTATGGTGTTACCAGACATAATGGATTTCTCTTAAAAGTTTGTTCGATTTTAACATACTGCCGATGCACATTACAGCAAGCCCTTAATCCACTGACCATAAAGCTGCCTGGCCACTTTCTGCAAGAAAAAACAGTGCAAAGGCAAATTAATTTGCATGTCATCGGCTTGTTGCACAGCCGGACTGGCACTGGCCTCGAGCAACTCTTGCCGTCCTTCTTCGCACCAATTCTTTATCATGTCTGGGGTCATTTCGATGTGGCATTGCAAGGCCAAATGCTTGCCCATCGCATACGCTTGATGTTGACAATGCTCGCTGGTCAACAAGTGCGTAGCGCCTGCTGGCAAATCAAAGGTTTCGCCGTGCCAATGAAAGCCATAAAACTGCTCGATATCAGCCATCCAATGCTGGGCTTCTGGATTAGCCACCACCGTAACCGCAGCCCAGCCTATTTCTTTGTGCGGATTTTTGCTGACCTGCGCCCCACATGCTTTGGCCATCAACTGCCCACCCAAGCAATGCCCTAACACCGGCAGGTCCATCGCCATGGCTTGCTTAATGAGGTCCAAGACGGCATCAATCCATGGCAATTCATCGTTAACGCTCATGGGGCCACCCATTAAAACCAGGCCACTGTAGTCGGCTATATTAGCCGGCAAGTTAGCCATATCGCTGGTATCAAACACAACACTGGCTATGCCGTTTTCATTTAAAAAAGTGGCTAAAAAGCCCGGGCCTTCGTGCGCTACGTTTCGAAATATAGCGACCGGCTTCATGCGCTTACCACTTTATACTCGCCGTTTGCCAGGCCCTCTAAGGTGTAAGCGCCTATGGCATAGCGAATTAAACGCAAGGTAGGAAAGCCGATGTGTGCGGTCATGCGCCTGACTTGGCGATTCTTACCTTCACTGATTTTAATTTCCAACCAAGTGGTGGGAATGGCTTTGCGCTCGCGTATGGGCGGTGTTCTTGGCCACAACAATGGAGGCGTATCGATGATGCGCACGGCCGCGGCCTGGGTCACAAAATCGGACAGCGCCACACCCAACCTTAATGGCGCCAAATCCTCCTCACTAGGCTGACCTTCGACTTGCGCCCAATAGGTTTTAATTTCTTTGTGTTTAGGGTCGCTCAAACGGTGTTGCAACATTCCATCATCGGTTAGAATAAGTAAACCTTCGCTATCGGTATCCAGGCGACCTGCCGCGTACACCTGGGGTATAGCAATAAAGTCTTTTAACGTAAGGTGCTTTTCGTGCGGACTAAATTGGCACACTACGTTAAACGGTTTGTTAAATAAAATTATCATTAAACACTTACACCATTAAAATCATCAGCTTAGGGAAAAATATGACTGCAAAAAACAGCGCCACCGGCAAAATCATCAAGCCTGCTTACGGGGAAAAAATTACCGTCAACGCCGACAACACACTGCAGGTACCCAACCAGCCTATTATCCCATTTATTGAGGGCGATGGCATAGGCGCCGACATCACGCCACCCATGATTAAAGTGGTCGATGCCGCAGTCAATAAAGCTTACCAAGGCAGCAAAAAAATAGCTTGGATGGAAGTCTATGCTGGGGAAAAAGCCACCAAGGTTTACGGCGAGAACGAATGGTTGCCGGCTGAAACCATGGCCGCCGTGCGTGACTACGTGGTATCGATTAAAGGCCCGCTGACCACCCCGGTGGGCGGTGGCATACGATCATTGAATGTATCGCTACGCCAAGAATTGGATCTATACGTCTGCTTGCGCCCGGTGCAATATTTTACCGGCGTACCTAGCCCAGTTAAGCACCCAGAAAAAACCGACATGGTTATTTTCCGTGAAAACACCGAAGACATTTATGCCGGCATAGAATGGGCGGCGGGCACGGACGAAGCGGCAAAAGTCATACAATTTATCAGCGACATGGGCATGCGCAAAAAAATTCGCTTCCCGGATTCCTCAGCCATAGGCATCAAACCGGTTTCCATAGACGGCAGCAAACGCTTGGTGCGTAAAGCCATACAATACGCCATAGACAACAACAGACGCTCGGTGACCATTGCCCATAAAGGCAACATCATGAAATTCACCGAGGGCGGATTCCGTGACTGGGGCTACGAAGTGGCTAAACAAGAATTTGGCGCAGTCGAAATAGACGGCGGCCCATGGTGCAAGTTGCCTAACGGCATGATCATTAAAGACTGCATCGCCGATGCCTTCTTGCAAGAAATTTTATTGCACCCGCAAGACTACGACGTAGTGGCCACCCTTAATTTAAATGGCGACTACATGAGTGACGCCTTGGCAGCCCAAGTGGGCGGCATAGGCATTGCCCCAGGCGCCAACCTAAGCGATACGGTTGCCATGTTTGAAGCCACGCACGGCACGGCACCAAAAATTGCCGGCAAAGACTTAGCCAACCCTAGCTCCATCATCCTCTCGGCCGAAATGATGTTGCGCCATTTAGGCTGGACAGAGGCGGCGGATTTGGTCTTACAAGGCGTCGCCAAAGCCATCTTAGCCAAGCGCGTGACCGGCGATTTTGCCAGCGAAATGCAAGGCGCAAGCCAAGTAGGCACAGCCCAATTCGCCAATGAAATTATTGCTAATATGTAATGCGCCAGAGCAAGGTCCCATCCCAAGGGGCCTTGCCTCGTGGCTAGAATTCAGCAAAGCCGCCCGTTTATTGCACATTGGTTTACAATGGCTAGTCTGCTATTTACCAATCCTACCCATTAAGCGCTGCTAATTATATGGCCACTGCACCTTCATCAATCAGCTAATATTAAGCAAAAAGTTAAACCCGCAAATCATCGCGCAAACTTCTGCCCAGGCCTTTGGCTTACCTTATTTGAATTTAGATGCCTTCGATGAAGCGCAATTACCCACTAAGCAAATCGACCCGAATTTGATGCAAGTGCATCGTGTTATGGGCTTGCAAGTGCGCAACAACGTGCTGTTTGTCGCCGTCTCCGACCCCACCAATTTGCATGCGCTTGATAGCGTGCAATTTTTAATGGGCATGAGCTTGTCACCGGTGGTAGTGGAAGACGACAAACTGGGTCAGTGGATAGCCAAATTGGTGGAAAGAAGCGACACCAGCATGCAGTCTTTTGATTTGGCAGACGATGAATTCGGCGTATTGGAACCGGACGGCTTAAACGACAAATCCGAGGCACTGGGCCAAGAAATTGACGATGCTCCAGTGGTTAAATTCTTAAACAAAATGTTACTGGATGCAATCAACATGGGCGCATCCGATTTGCATTTTGAGCCTTATGAAAAATTTTATCGGGTACGCTACCGAGTAGACGGCATCCTAAGAGAAATTAACCAGCCGCCATTGGCCATCAAGGAAAAATTGGCTTCGCGCATCAAAGTGATTTCCAACATGGACATCTCGGAAAAACGCGTTCCACAAGACGGTCGCATGAAGCTGGTCCTGTCTAAAACCCGCCACATCGATTTCCGGGTCAGTACCTTGCCCATGCTACACGGCGAAAAAATTGTCTTACGTATTTTAGATCCGGCCAGTGCCAGCCTAGGTATCGATGCCTTAGGCTACGAGCCTGAGCAAAAAGCCGCTCTGCTGCGCGCCATCCAACGTCCTTATGGCCTGGTATTGGTCACCGGCCCCACCGGCTCAGGCAAGACCGTGTCGCTATACAGCTGCCTAAACATACTTAACAACCCCGGCGTGAACATTGCCACGGCAGAAGACCCTTGCGAAATTCCACTGGCAGGCATTAACCAAGTTAACGTGAATGACAAACAAGGGCTCACTTTTGCTGCCGCCTTAAAATCCTTCTTACGGCAAGATCCCGACATCATCATGATAGGTGAAATCCGCGATTTAGAAACTGCCGACATGGCCATCAAAGCCGCTTCCACCGGCCACATGGTGCTGTCTACCCTGCACACCAACGATGCGCCATCGACCTTAACGCGCCTGCTTAATATGGGGGTGGCGCCATTCAATATCGCGGCTGCGGTCTCGCTGATTACGGCGCAACGGTTAGCTCGGCGGCTTTGCCCTAGCTGTAAAGTGCCCATGGACGTGCCTAAGCAAGCCTTACTGGGCCTGGGTTTTAGTGAGCACGACTTGGATGGCAGTTGGCAGTTGTACGTTCCTAAAGCAGGCGGCTGCCCGCATTGCAATGACGGCTACAAAGGCCGCGTTGGCATCTATCAAGTCATGCCTATCAGCGACGCCATCAGCCGCCTTATTATGAATAATGGCACAGTGCACGACATTGCCGACCAGGCCAAATTGGAAGGCGTGAAGGATTTGCGCCTAGCCGGTTTAGAAAAAGTGAAGCAAGGTTTAACCTCCATCGCAGAAATTGAAAGTTGCACCAATGAACAATAGGCATAGCCATCATGGCCCTCACTAGCGCACAAAAAAAAGACGCAGTGTATGCGTGGGAAGGTAAAGATAAAAAAGGCAAAATCCTTAAAGGCGAGATGCGCGCGGTCGGTGACGCCTACGTCAAAGCCAGCTTACGCCGGCAAGGCGTAACGGTCAGCAAAATCAAAAAAGTCAGCAGCTTTGCCAGCAAGGGATCGGTCAGCGAAAAAGACATCACGCTGTTTACCCGCCAACTGGCCACCATGATGAAAGCCGGCGTGCCACTACTGCAATGCTTTGACATAGTCGGCAAAGGCCACAGCAACCCGGCCGTGGCTAAATTACTCATGGATATCAAAGCTGACGTTGAAACCGGCAGCAGTTTGAGTGCGGCGTTTCGCAAATACCCCCTGCATTTTGATGCCTTGTTTTGCAATCTCATTGCTGCTGGTGAGCAAGCCGGCATTCTGGACACCTTGCTAGACCGGTTGGCCACCTACAAAGAAAAAATTCTGGCGATTAAAGCCAAAATAAAATCGGCTTTGGTTTACCCAGCAGCCATCGTGGCGGTGGCTTTTATCATAGTCAGTGTCATTATGATTTTTGTTATCCCCGCCTTTAAAACTCTGTTTGACGGCTTTGGCGCTGACTTGCCACTGCCAACCTTGGTGGTGATGGCCATATCCGATGCCTTTGTCGCTTGGTGGTGGGCCATATTTGGCGTGATTGGCGGCGGGCTCTGGTTTTTCTTTTATACTTGGAAACGCTCGCTCAAGATGCAGGCCAGCATGGACAGGTTAATCTTGCAGATTCCAGTATTTGGCCCACTGGTGCGCAAAGCCACTATTGCGCGCTGGGCACGCACCTTGTCCACCATGTTTGCTGCTGGCGTGCCCCTGGTAGAAGCCTTAGACTCGGTTGGCGGGGCCGCAGGCAACCACGTTTACCTGACTGCCACCAAAGCCATCCAACGTGAAATCAGCACAGGCACCAGCTTGACCGTGGCCATGCAAAACACCCAGGTCTTCCCTAGCATGGTCTTGCAAATGACCGCCATAGGCGAGGAGTCTGGGGCATTGGATGCCATGCTAAGCAAAATAGCGGACTTTTTTGAAGCCGAAGTGGACGACGCGGTGGCTGCGCTGGCCAACCTAATGGAGCCAGTCATCATGGTGGTGCTTGGGGTGCTGATAGGCGGCCTGGTGATTGCTATGTACATGCCCATATTTAAAATGGGCGCCGTGGTTTAAAGCCCAGGGTTAGAACCCAGGGTTAGATCCTAGGTTTAGAAACCAGGCTTAATAGCCTAGGCTTTAAGTCGCAGCCCAGGCCATCAAGCTTTACTTTCTGGCGGCCGCTTGCAAGGCCCGCTCAATTTCCTTATACGGCTGCGCGCCTAACATGCGCTTGCCATCGGCAAAAATCAAGGTGGGCGTGCTGGTAATATCCAATGATTTGGCCAAATCGCCGACCTTCTCTAGAGGCACATCGCAATTGACGGCATTTTTAGGCAATTGATTGCGCATGATCCAATCGTCCCATGCTTTCACCCGATTGCTGGCACACCAGATGGCTTTAGACTTAGCCGCGGCATCCGGGTGCAGTTGCACGATGGGGTAGAGAAAAGTATAGACAGTGACATCCGTAATGTTGCTTAGCTCATTTTGCTCCAAGCGTTTGCAATACGGGCAATCCACATCGGAGAACACCACCAACTTGCGACTGCCGTTGCCCTTCACCACCTTAATGGCTTGATCCAAGGGCAGTTTGGCGAAGTCTATTTTCGTCAGCTCGTCCATGCGCTCCGCGGTCAAATCTTTTTTGGATTTAGGATCGACCAAACGCCCTTCCGCAATCAAGAAGGTCATTTTTTCATCGGTGTAGATAATTTGCCCCGCCATGAACACTTCATACAAACCCGGGTAAGGCGTTTTGCTGACGCTTTCTACTTTAAATTTTGGGTAGGCAGCTTCCACGGCTTTTTTAAGGCTGGCTTCGTCGGCCATGGCGGCAACACTGAGGCTGCTTAAAACGGCATAAGCCACTAATTGTTTGATCATAGTTTTCCTAAATTAAATGGTGAGGCAAGCTAAGCTTAAACCACACCTTAAAGCTTGAGCGCTAGGGTCAGCAAGGTCTTCTTAATGAGGCCTTGATTAGCCAACTGCCAAGCCGCGTTTCGAATGCCGTTAAGCACGGGATTGGCACTGGCAAAAAGCTGAAAAAGCCCGTCAGTAAGCAACTGCATGCTGAGCACATCGGCTTTTCTACGCCTAGTATAGGCTTTTAACAGACTGTTGTCGGCAAGGCTTTGATAGCTATTTTTTGTCTGCCAACTGGCCAACAAATCGATCACGTCTCTGAAACCTAAGTTAACGCCTTGTCCTGCCATAGGGTGAATTTGATGGGCGGCATCGCCTACCAATACCACGTCGTCTTGTACGGTGCGCTCACACGTTTGCCGACTCAAAGGAAACGCCACTGGCGGACTGATCAACTGCATCTCACCCAAAGCTTCGCCACCGGCTTGCATCACCGCCTTAGTAAAGGCAGTCGGACTCAAAGCCAACAATTCATCCGCATAGGCCAATGGCACTGACCAGACGATGGACACCGTGTTATTAGATAAGGGCAACCACGCGAGTATCGTGCCGCCGTCCTGACGCTGGCTAGTAAACCACTGCCTAGCGACCTGCGCATGGTCCTGCGCCACGCTAAAATTGGCCACGATGCCAAGCTGCGCATAGGATTTTTTTTGCACGGTAATGCCCAATTGCTGGCGCAGCCAAGATTGACTGCCATCGGCCGCGATCACCAGACTGCTTTGTATCGTGCGCTTATCGGCCAGATGCAAGGTGGTGGTGGCGCTGTCAAACGCAACACAGGCAAGATTAAATAGGACGGGCATGCCAGTCATGCTGACGCGTTCATGCAAGGCCTGCGCCAAGGCCCGCGATTCCAGCACGTATGCCAAGCAATCAGCGGATTCGTCCTCAGCGTCTAAGCTCAAGGGCACACCGTCCGCAAAAATTTGCATGGCATTAATCTGACCTAAGCGGGCTTTATCAAGCAAGGGCCAAGCGCCTAACTCGGCCAACCACTTGGCATTATTTGGGCTGATGGCATAAATTCTGGCATCCCAATTTGTACTAGTAGCTCCCTGGCCACTAGCATTCCATAGACTATTGGCATCGGCATTAAGCTGGGACTGAGTTAGCCCTGGGCCGCTGTCCAGCAGGGCCACGCTATAACCCGCCTCATGGCAGGCCAAGGCAGCGGCTAAGCCCACCAAGCCGGCGCCCACTACCGTCACATCCACCACCAGCGAGGCTGCATGGTCTGCGCCAGGCGCCATGGTTTGAGCTATAGACTGGGCTATGGTCATTTACCAAAACTCATTTTTTGTATCAAATGCCGTTTTATCGGTTTGATCACATCAAACAAAGCCAAACCGGTGCTTCTGATGGCAGGCAAACCCAACAAGTCGTTGGAAAACACATTGACCAAAAAGTCGGTAAACAATAAGCCGCGCTTGCTATCATTTTGGCGACTGGCATGGTAGGCCTGCAGCATGCTTGCATCGCCTAAGTTTGCGGGCGGGCAAGCTTGTATGCTGGCGGCCAGCGAGACGGCATCGCGCAAACCGACATTGAAACCTTGACCTGCAACCGGGTGCATGGTCTGCGCCGCATTGCCTATCACGACCAAGTGCGCCACGTCCTTGGTTTTTAATTGCGCCAGTTTTAATGGAAAGCGCAGGCGTTTGCCTACTTTCAAGAATTGCCCGACTCGGTCGCCAAACTGCAAATGAAATTGCCTTAAAAAATCCTCGTCAGACAGCGTCATCAACTGCGCCACGTAATCGGCTTTACCGGTCCAAACCAAGGAAAAAGCCGTGGGTCCATTGGGCAGCAAAGCCAAGGGGCCATGCTCGGTAAAGCGCTCGTAAGCCACGTTGCCGTGAGGGAGCTCGGCTTCCACCTTGCTAATCAAGGCGTCATGGCCGTACTCTTTGGTCGCCTTAGTGAGCCCATCAATTTCAGCTAGGCTACGCCCACCATCGGCTAACACCACCAAGGGACTGCTGACCTGCAGGCTTTGCCCTTGATGCGTGTAGCTAACGCTGGCATCTTGCGCACTGTGCACTATCTGCTCAGCATGGGCTTCAAACAAACCATGCACCAAGGGCTGCTGACTCATCGCTTCATTTAAGGCGCGGCTTAAATCGCCGTAGGACAGCACGTAACCCAAGGCTTCTTGCTGCAAGTCAGCGGCATGCAGCCATGAACGGCCTAAGCTGCCTTTTTGTGACACGTGTATGCTGTTGATGGCGGTAGCCAAAGGGGCCAGCGCAGTCCATATGCCTAGCTTTTCCAATATGCGACGGCTGCCAAAAGACAAGGCCAAGGCACGGCTTTCTTGATAGGCATCGCTTTGTTTGCGCGCTTCTAGGACGCTAACGGACTGACCCTGTTGCGCCAGCAACAAGGCCAAGGTGGCGCCTACCGGCCCACCACCAACGATAATGATGGGCGCCGTCATGAGGTCTGCATCAACGCCTCTATGTCAGCGACTGTTTTAATGGCCTTAGCCGTTAACACATCGCAAGCTGTTGCCGTGACCAAGACGTCGTCCTCTATGCGTATGCCAGTATGCCAAAAATGCTCAGGCACGTTGGCCGCTGGGCGGATGTAACAGCCCGGCTCAACGGTTAGGGTCATGCCTGGCGCTAAGCGTAGCCATTGCTGGTCGCGGTCTTTGTAGTCTCCTACATCGTGCACATCCAAGCCCAACCAATGGCCGGTTCGGTGCATGTAAAAGCGACGGTAGTCGCCACTTTCCAGCACCGCTTGCGGGCTACCCTGGCACAGCTTCAAATCGATAAACCCTTGCACCAATACCGCCAAGGCAGCTTGGTGGGCCGCATCCCATTCGTTTCCTGGTGCCACTTGCGCGATGGCGGCTGTTTGCGCCGCCAAGACCAATTCATACAGGTCTTTTTGTGGCCCGCTGAAGCGACCATTGACCGGGAAGGTACGACTGATGTCGGAAGCGTAGCCGTCGAGCTCACAACCGGCATCAATTAACACCAAGTCGCCGTCGCGCAATGGCGCGTTATTGGCGTTGTAATGCAAGGTGCAGGCGTTTGCACCGCCCGCCACAATGCTGGTGTAAGCAGGTGCCTGCGCGCCTTGGCGGTAAAATTCGTGTAAAAATTCCGCTTCCAACTGGTATTCCATCATACCCGGCTTAAGGAACTGCATGGCGCGGTTATGTGCCGTTGCCGCGATATCAGCCGATTGCTGCATGATAGCTTGTTCAAAAGGCGATTTATAAAGCCGCATGGCATCGATGAGTTTGCGCGAGTCACAGACGGCGTCCGGCACGCTCACGCCACTTCGGCCTTGCGTGCTTAAATGGTTCAAGCAGGCCGTGAGTTTGGCATCCCATACTGCACTGACGCCTAGGCTAAAATACACCTTAGGCTGGTTGGCTAACAGGACCAGTAATTTGGCATCCAGCTCATCCATGCTGTAGGCTTCATCAAAGCCAAACTGCTCGCAAGCGGCAGCAGGGCCAAAACGAAAGCCATCCCAAATCTCCCGCTCCGGGTCTTTATTACGGCAAAATAAGATGGACTTGGGCTGATCGCCTCCCACCAACAGCAATACCGCTTCCGGTTCTTTGAATCCGGTTAAATAATAAAACGAGCTATCAAAGCGATACGGGTAGTGACTATCGCGATTGCGTATGGCTTCGGCCGCGGTTGGAATAATGGCGACGCCTTCACCCATGGCGCTGAGCAGTATTTGCCGCCTACTTTTAAATTCTGCTGGTACTGGGTTCATGTGCATGCCGTCCGTTGTGGCTGAGTGAATAGTGCTTAGGCCAGAGGCCCACGCGTCATCAATTGTTGATCTAAGTTTTGCAAGCGCTCGGGTGTGCCTATGTCATGCCAAACGCCGTCGTAATAGCTAGCTGTGGCCAGTTGCTTGGCCATGGCATCACGCAACAAAGGAGCCAGTTTGGCGGCTTGGCCACGGACCACACCGGCAAACAAACTGGGGTGATAGACACCGACGCCGGAAAAAGTAAGCTTAGCGGCACCGCCCTCGCTCAAGCGCCCGTCGACGATGGCAAAGTCCCCTTGCGGATGCTGCGGCGGGTTGTCCACCATGAGTAAATGCGCCAGATTGGGGGACAAGCTGTGCGCCAAATTGGCCAATGGCGCAAAATCGATCTCGGTATAGATGTCACCATTGACCACCAAAAACGGCTGCTCACCTAACAGCGGCAGCGCATTAGCAATACCGCCAGCGGTTTCCAATGCTTGTTGTTCGGGGCTGTATTGTATGTGCATGGACCATAGACTGCCATTGCCCAAGGCTTGTTCAATTTGCCCACCTAAATGCGCGTGATTAATCACCACCTCTTTAAACCCGGCTTGAGCTAAGCGCTCCAAGTGCCACACAATCAGCGGCTTAGCACCCACCTTGAGCAAAGGTTTGGGGGTGAAATCGGTCAAGGGTCGCATGCGCTCACCTCGACCGGCTGCTAATATCATCGCTTTCATTAAAAGGTGTAGCCGGCTTGCGGCATGACGTTGACTAGTTGATTAAGCAAACGCAGCATCGGCCTTAATTCAACATAGCGCTCGCACACTTTACGCAACTGACCCATCACCAAGGGCTGATCCTTTAGGTAGGCATGCTTGCCATCCCTATGACTGAGCCTAGCAAAGATACCCAAGACCTTGATGTGGCGTTGCGCGCCCATCCACTCGAAATCACGGTAAAACTCACTGAAATCTTGCGGCACCGGCAGGCCGGCTTTTTTGGCTGGCTGCCAATACCGCACGGCACTGTCTATGACTTGCTCTTCATCCCAGGCCACATAGGCATCCTTCAACAAGGACACCAGGTCGTAAGTAATGGGGCCGTAGACGGCATCCTGAAAATCCAGCACACCGGGGTTGTCCTGTGCTGTCAGCATTAAATTACGTGAATGAAAGTCTCGGTGCACGTAAACTTTAGCCTGCGCCAACACGTTGCGATTTAGTAGCTCAAACGTATTATTTAACACGGCTTGCTGCTCGGCGCTTAAGCTTAGATTAAGCTGCTTAGCCACGTACCAATCCGGAAACAATTGCATTTCACGACTGAGCAAGGCCTCATCGTAATCCGGCAACTGCTTGGGCTGGCTGGCTAACTGCAATTTAATCAAGCTGTCGGTTGCCGCTTGATACAGCGGCCCGACGGTTTTTGCATTGAGCTGCGATAAATACGTATCGTCACCTAGGTCACTTAATAATAAAAATCCTTGGCTCAGGTCTTGCGCTAAAACGTGCGGCACATTCAGTCCGGCATCCAGAAAGAGTTTGGCAACACGGACAAAGGGAGCGCAATCCTCTTGCGGCGGTGGCGCGTCCATGGCAATTAAACTGGCATGGCCCAAATGCGCTTGTGCCAAATGCACCCTAAAATAGCGTCTAAAACTGGCATCGGCCGATGCCGTAGTGAGGGTAAAACTGGCCGATGGCAAGACCCGATTAAGCCATAAAGTCAGTTGTTGCTGTCTGTCATCCACGAGGGTGTATCCAATGTTATATAATGTGATTGTTTATGCTTCAAATCAGCCCTGGTGCAAGGCAATTAATCAGGCGGTCATGCCCAGTTATCGATTGCCAAAAGGCCCTATTTGTGAGATTTTAGCATCGATAAACCCATCCTTAAAATAAAACCTCTACCCAGCACCCGTGCCCATTTTTTCGCCTCCCCAAATAGCCTACGCAGCAAGCCTGCAAAAGGTCGCACAACCATGCTAAGCCGGCGTTTTTCTTGGCCTATGTTGGTGGCATTTTTTTGCTATGCGCTGCCCGCGCAAGCAGACCAACTGGCAGAAGCGAACGACAGCGTTTTAAACGACAGCGTGTTAATCGATGGGGACAAACTGGAATTGCATCTAGATCGCAGCATGCGGGCCACAGGCCATGCGATCATGCGCCGTGGCCAGCAGAGCGTATCGGGCGACGTAATAGACTACGACTTGCAAAACGATGAATTGCACGTTACCGGCAATGTCGCCATCAACCTGGACAACGCCAACATTGAAGGTTCGGAATTGCGTTTGCAATTGTCTGGCCAATTGGGCGAATTTAAACATGTCCGCTTCACCATGCTGCCCAAGTCAACCGCCCAGCCAGCGACGGTTAATTCGTCACGCATAGCCGCCGAGAATGCCACCCTGACGGGCAACCATTCCAGCACGCTGGACTTGCCAAGCAAACCGATTAGCTCGGCCACCGACGTATTCGGCTCCTTGTACCTAAGCACTACTTTTAGCTCAAAAAAACTCACCTCACAAGGACGCGGCGATGCCAAAAGCGTGTTATTTGAGGGGCAGGATGTCAAACGCTTTAAGGAAGCGCGTTACACCACTTGCGCGCCCGGCGTGGACGATTGGTACATCAAGGCCGACGAGTTAAAACTGAACAATTACAGCGAGTCGGGCAGCGCCAAAAATGCCTACTTAGAAGTCATGGGTAAAACCGTGCTGTATACCCCATGGCTCAATTTTTCTTACAACGAGCAACGCAAGAGCGGGCTGCTGGCGCCCACTTACGGCACCACCTCTAACAGCGGCGTGGAAGTGGCCGTGCCCTACTATTGGAACATTTCACCCAATAAAGACGCCACCATTACCGGCCGGGTATTAAGTCGGCGCGGCCTGCAATTGCAAGGCGAATTTCGCTATTTGGAAGAGAGTTTTTTTGGTATAGACAACTTGGAGTATCTGCCCGACGACAAGCAAAATGGCAAAAATCGCTTTTACGCTAACTTAAAGCACGAACATCAATTTGAACAAGGCTGGTCAGCCGGTTACAACTTTGAACACGTTTCAGATGACCAATATTTCTCCGACCTATCGACACTGATTACCAGCACCAGCCGTGTCAATTTGCCGCAACAATTGAATGTGGATTACGCCGATGACACTTGGCGCTTTAATGCCTTAGCGCAACAATTTCAAACCCTAGACCAAAGCTCTTACCCGTACCAACGATTGCCGCAACTATCCCTCATAGGTGAAAAATTTTACGGTCCAGTGTACGGGCAACTGTATAGCGAATTGGTGGCGTTTGATCAAAATCACCAAGCACCGGTCGCCGCCACCGGCACCCGTGCTACGCTATACCCAAGCATCAGTTTGCCCATGAGCCAAGCTTACGGCTACCTCACACCCAAGCTCGGTCTGCATCACACTAGCTACAGTTTGGACGACGACCCCAACAACCGCAACAGTTACCATAGGACTCTGCCGATAGCCAGCTTGGACAGCGGCTTATTTTTCGATCGGGATTTTAAAATTGCCGATAGAGCCTACACGCAAACCATAGAACCCAGGCTGTTTTACTTGTACATCCCTAACGTCAATCAAGCCTACATGCCGGTATTTGACACCAGTCAGTCGGACTTAAACTTCAGTAGCTTGTTTAGCGAGAATCAGTTCAACGGTAACGACAGAATTAATAACGCCAACCAACTTAGCCTTTCCTTAACGGCCCGCCTGATTGAAACAGACAGTGGCACACAACGCCTGTCTGCCACCGTAGGCCAACGTTATTACTTTAACGATCAAAAAGTGGCGCTGGATTACAACGACCTAAGCGCGTACCGTAGCAGCAACAGCTCAGACATCTTAGCCGGGCTCAGCACCAACCTAAAAACCCACTGGAACGTCGATGCGTTCTGGCAATACAACACCGACCAAGACAACTTCGTCAGCACCACCTTGACCAGTCGCTACACCCCAGAACCTGGCAAAGCCTTAAACTTGAGCTACAGCTACCGCCAAGACTCCATAGAGCAAGTGGATTTATCCGGGCAATGGCCGCTGGGCAGGGGCTGGTACGGCATCGCCCGCGTCAATTATTCACTATTAGACAAGCAGGTCGTCGAAACGCTAGCGGGATTAGAGTATGATGCTGGTTGCTGGCAAACGCGAACGGTAATGCATAAAATAAGCACTGCCACCTCGGGTGATGTTTATGCCTTATTTTTCCAAGTAGAATTGGGCGGCATTGCTTCCATAGGCATTAACCCTATGCAAGTGATAGAACGCAGCATCCCAGGCTATATGCACTCAGGACGCATCCCTGACATTTACAAACAACCTTAACACGAGTAATTATTTTGCGTATTTTTAACCTACCTTTTATTAAATTCATGGCCTTATTGGTCGGACTAGGCTCGGCTTACCAATTCAACGTCCAAGCGGCTGAAGTGGTCAAAATGGATCGCATCGTCGCCATCGTCGACCAAGCCGTGGTCACCGAACAAGAACTGGAAAGCCGCATCGCGACAGTAACAGCACAATTTAAAAAACAAGGCACCGAATTGCCCGCTGAGGCGATTTTACGCAAACAAATTTTAGAGCGCTTAATTACCGACACCCTGCAACTGCAATACGCCGCGCAAACCGGACTGAAAGTTGACGACAACCAACTGGATAAAACCATAGGTCGGATTGCCGAGCAAAACCAATTGAGCCTGGCTGAATTTAGCGAAGCCTTAGCCAAAGACGGCGTTAGCATGACAAAATTTAGGGCAGACATACGCAATGAAATTACCCTGGCGCGCTTGCGCGAACGAGAAGTGGATGGCCGCGTCAACGTCAGCGAATCAGAAATCGATAATTTCTTGACCAGCCAAGCAGCCTCCAATGAAAATCAGGACGAGTATGAAATCGCCCACTTACTCATCCGCACCCCAGAAGAAGGCGCCACGGAAGACATACAAAAAGCCAAAAGCAAAGTGGATAACGCGCTTAGCGAACTGAAAGCCGGCGTCAGCTTTGCTAAAGTTTCAGCCAGTTTTTCCGACGCACCTAACGCCTTAGAGGGTGGCAGCCTAGGCTGGAAAAAAGCCTCGCAAATGCCGGCCTTGTTTCTAGACGCTTTGAAAGCCATGCAAGTCGGCGAAGTATCCGCCCCACTGCGTAGCCCTAACGGTTTCCATGTCTTGAAATTAAACAACAAACGCGGCAGCAACTCGCCTTTGGTCATACAACAAACCCATGCCAGGCATATATTAATCAAGCTATCGGAAATCATGTCTGAAAAAGACGGCAAACTCAAAATTGACGGCATCAAAGAACGCTTGGATAACGGCGAAAAATTTGAAGCCCTAGCTAGGCAGTACTCCGAAGACAGCACCGCCTCCAGTGGTGGCGATTTAAATTGGGTCAACCCAGGCGACACCGTGCCGCAATTTGAAAAAGCCATGAACGAACTGAAAGAGTTGCAAGTAAGCCCCCCGGTGCGCACGCAATTTGGTTGGCACCTAATTCAAGTCATAGAACGTCGCAGTCAAGACATGAGCAAAGAAGCCGCCAGACTGAAAGCGCGCCAAGAAATCCGTGCAAAAAAAGCCGACGAAGCCTACCAAGATTGGATACGCGAATTGCGTGACCGCGCCTACGTGGAAATACGGCTTGAAGATAAATTTTAATCGCCTCACGGCCAAACTTTTTGCAATGCCAAGCCCAGTCCTCGCATGACCACCTTCTTACCAAAAATCCTCCTCAGCGCCGGTGAACCGGCCGGCATAGGCCCGGATTTGTGCGTGATGTTGGCTCAGCAAAAACTGCATGCCGAACTGGTGGTCATTGCCAATGCGGCCATGCTAGAAGCGCGCGCCACCATGCTCAACTTGCCTTTGCACACCCAAAGGTATGACGCACAGCAGCCCAAACGCCACCTAGGTAATGGCAGCCTGACGGTTTGGGATCAGCCACTGTCAGAAATCGCCCAGCCCGGCGTACTCAATGCAAACAACAGCCCATACGTTCTGGATTGCTTGCGCAGCGGCACGCTAGCCTGCCTAAACCATGAATTTGATGCACTGGTCACCGCACCCGTGCACAAAGGCATCATCAACGCTGCCGGTATCGCCTTTAGCGGGCACACGGAATTCCTAGCCGAATTAAGTCGCACCCCGCAAGTGGTCATGATGCTGGTCGGAGGCGGCATGCGCGTGGCACTGGCGACCACGCATTTAGCGCTCAAAGATGTGCCAGCGGCCATTAGCCAAAGCAACTTAGAAACTTGCTTGCGTATATTGCATGAGGATTTAATCACTAAATTTGCTATTGCCCAACCGCGTATCTTAGTAGCGGGGTTGAATCCGCACGCCGGTGAAGACGGCTACTTGGGTCGCGAAGAAATTGACATCATCAACCCAGTATTAGCAAAATTGCGTGGTGTAGGCATGCAATTAATCGGCGCCTTGCCAGCCGACACCTTATTTTCGCCTAGTAATTTGCAACAAGCGGATGCCGTGTTAGCCATGTACCACGACCAAGGGCTGCCTGTGCTCAAGCATGCCAGCTTCGGCACTGGAGTCAACGTCACGCTGGGCTTACCTATCATACGCACCTCAGTCGACCACGGTACCGCTTTAACGCTAGCCGGTACCGGCCAAATCGAAATAGGCAGCTTGTTGGCCGCCATCGATTTAGCCATAGACCTCAGTCGTCAACGTGCCGCCTTACAGCAATAAACCATGAAACACGTCGCAAAAAAACGCTTTGGCCAAAATTTTCTCACCGACCAAGGCGTCATCAACAGCTTGGTCGAGGCGATTGCGCCGCAAGCCGCCGACCTCATGGTGGAGATAGGTCCAGGGCTTGGTGCCTTGACCAAACCCTTGCTGCAAAAATTAAAGCAACTGCATGTAGTGGAAGTGGACCGCGACATCATCGCATGGATGCAGGCCGAATATGCCAAGCCGGCATACGCGCAAAGCCACATCCGCATACACAATGCCGACGCCCTTAAATTCGACTTCAGCAGCTTAGGCCAAGGCTTACGCGTTACCGGCAACCTACCCTACAACATTTCCACCCCCATCTTATTTCACTTGCTGGCCAATGTATCGCACATCACTGACATGCACTTTATGCTACAAAAAGAGGTGGTGGAACGCATGGTGGCGCAGCCTTCAACGCCGGCCTACGGCAGGTTAAGCGTGATGCTGCAATACCACTTGCAGATGGACTATTTGATCACCGTGCCACCCGGCGCATTTGAGCCCGCACCCAAAGTGGAATCGGCTTTTGTACGCTGCGTGCCGCACGCCACGCTGCCCTTTATCGCCAAAGATGAAGCCGTGTTTGCAAAAGTCGTGTTGGCGGCTTTCTCCCAACGCCGCAAGACCTTGCGCAACACCCTCAAAGGCATACTAGCAGACGAAGGCTTTAGCGCCCTAAACATAGACTCGCAACAGCGCGCAGAAAATTTAAGCGTGGCCGATTTTGTCGCCATAGCCAATTACCTGAGCTGATATAATGCCAATTTTGCAGCATCCACTTCCAACCAACTTTTTTAGGACGACCTTATGCGTATCATACTTCTAGGCGCGCCTGGTGCAGGTAAAGGCACTCAAGCTACCTACTTACGTGAAAAATTTAACATTCCACAAATCTCTACCGGCGACATGTTGCGTGCCGCGGTTAAGGCCGGCAGCCCATTGGGCTTGGAAGCAAAAAGTTTCATGGACAGCGGCGGTTTGGTGCCGGATGCAGTGATCATAGGTTTAGTCAGCGAGCGCATTAAAGAAGCCGATTGCGCCAACGGCTTTTTATTCGATGGGTTTCCGCGCACCATCCCTCAGGCCGAGGCCATGAAACAGGCCGGCGTCGGCATAGACTACGTAGTGGAAATTGACGTGCCCGACGACGCCATTGTTGAGCGCATGAGTGGTCGTCGATCCCACCCAGCCAGCGGTCGCACTTACCACATCAAATTCAACCCACCCAAAGTGGCTGGCAAAGACGACATCACCGGTGAAGACTTGGTGCAGCGCCCAGACGACGCCGCTGAAACCGTCATGACCAGACTCAATGTCTACCACAGCCAAACCAAGCCATTGGTAAAATACTACGCGGACTGGGCCAACAGCGGCGTAGCCGGTGCCCCTAAGCATGTATTCGTTAACGGCTTGGGCGACATGAACGCCATACGCGACAGCATATTCGCTGCGCTTAAATAAGCTTGAGCCTAAGCTAAGCCTTGCCAGAACCCACCTCCTTGCTCAAGTCCGCCTTAAGCTTAAGCTTTTGGGCTGGCCTGGCCTTGGTAACGCTCTTGGGTTTAATGCCGGGCTCCTCCTTGCCGCCAGCCTTGTTGTTTTGGGACAAAGCCCAACACGGCTTGGCCTTTGCCTTATTGGCCGTCATCGGCTGCTTTGCTTTCCCGGGCCGCCTAACTGCCGTCTTACTGGGCTTAATTCTGCACGGGGCAGCCATAGAGATAATGCAAAGCCTGCTGCAGCTTGGCCGCTACGGTGACGTTTACGACAGTTTAGCCGATACGCTAGGTGTTTTGATCGGCTACAGCGTCTACCAATTAAGCCTCAAGCGCTGACAGTCAGGCCGTCTTAAAGCGCGCATCGCCGCGCGATTATTCCAGCTAAAAATCGCATTATTGGACGGCCAAAGGTATAATCTAGCCATTCCATTACATTCCATGAAGCCTTAAATTATGCAGCAGCAGTACCCCTTCCAAGAAATCGAACGCGCCGCCCAAAAAGAATGGGCAAGCAATCAAAGCTTTGCCGCCAGCGAGGCCAGCGACAAACCAAAATACTATTGCTTGTCCATGTTCCCCTACCCTTCTGGGCGCTTGCACATGGGCCACGTGCGCAATTACACCATAGGCGATGTCCTAAGTCGTTTCCATAAAATGAAAGGCTACAACGTTATGCAGCCTATGGGTTGGGATGCGTTTGGTTTGCCGGCGGAAAATGCCGCGATTAAGCACAACACCGCGCCGGCCAAATGGACTTATGAAAACATAGAGCACATGAAAACCCAGCTCAAACAATTGGGCTTGGGCGTCGATTGGAATCGGGAAATTGCAACGTGCACGCCGGAATACTACCGCTGGGAACAGTGGTTGTTTACTGAGCTGTACAAAAAAGGCTTGATCTACAAAAAAACCGCTACGGTCAATTGGGACCCAGTAGACGGCACCGTGCTAGCCAATGAGCAAGTCATAGACGGTCGCGGTTGGCGCAGCGGCGCCTTGGTGGAGAAGCGCGACATCCCGCAATACTTCATGAAAATCACCGCCTACGCAGAAGAACTGCTGAGTGATTTAGACCAACTTGAGGGTTGGCCTGAACAAGTCAAAACCATGCAACGCAATTGGATAGGCAAAAGTTACGGTTGCGAGGTGGCTTTTCCGCTACTGGGTCAAGAAGGTCAACTGAAAGTCTACACCACGCGTCCGGACACCTTGATGGGCGCAAGCTATGTAGCGGTGGCCGCTGAACATGCCTTGGCCACGCAAGCCGCACTGACTAACCCAGCCTTGGCCGCTTTTATTGCCGAATGCAAACGCGGCAGCGTCGCCGAAGCCGACCTCGCCACTGCCGAGAAGAAAGGCATGGCCACCGGCTTGTTTGTCAGCCACCCACTCAATGGCGAACGCTTGCCAGTCTGGGTAGCCAACTACGTCTTAGCTAGCTACGGCGAAGGCGCGGTCATGGCAGTGCCTGCCCACGATGAGCGTGATTTTGAATTCGCCAGCAAATACCAATTGCCGATAAAAGCGGTGATTAAACAAAGCGATGCCGACAGTCTACCCATGACTGAACACGGCCTCTTGTTTAACTCCGGTGAATTTGATGGTTTAAATTTTGCGCAAGCCAGCGACGCCATCGCCACCGCGCTTTGCGCAAAAAACCTAGGGCAAAAACGCAGCCAATTCCGTCTACGCGATTGGGGCGTGTCGCGCCAACGCTACTGGGGCTGCCCTATCCCCATCGTGCATTGCGCCAGTTGCGGCGAAGTGCCGGTGCCAGCCGAGCAATTGCCGGTGGTCTTGCCTGAAGACGTGGTCATGGATGGCGTCGGCTCACCGATCAAAAAAGACCCCTGCTTCTATGAAACCAGCTGCCCACAATGCGGTGCTAAAGCGCAGCGTGAAACCGACACCCTGGATACTTTTTTTGAATCGTCTTGGTATTTTGCACGTTACGCCAGTTTCGATAGCCAGTCGGCCATGGTTGATCAGCGCGCCAATTATTGGTTGCCAGTCGACCAATACGTAGGGGGCATAGAGCACGCCATCTTGCACTTGCTGTATGCACGCTTCTTTAACAAACTGATGCGCGACGTCGGTTTAATTAGCAACGACGAGCCGTTTACCAATTTGCTGACGCAGGGCATGGTCTTAAAAGACGGCTCAAAAATGAGTAAATCCAAAGGCAACACCGTGGACCCGCAGGCCTTAATTGATGCTTACGGCGCCGACACGGCGAGGTTGTTCATGATGTTCGCCGCCCCGCCCGAACAAAGCTTGGAGTGGGCCGACAGCGGCGTTGAAGGCGCGCATCGCTTCTTACGCCGTCTATGGAAAGCAGTCTACGACCACGTAGCCTTGGGCACGGTAGATGCATACAGCAGCGGCGAATTAAACGCCGAACTAAAAACGCTGCGTTTGCAATTGCACCAGACCATAGACAAAGTAGCCGACGATTACGGTCGACGCCACAGTTTCAATACCGCCATTTCCTCGGTGATGGAATTGATGAATGCCATAGCAAAAATGGAATGCACGCAAACCCTCAGTCGCCAAGTGCGACAAGAAGTCTTGCAAAACGTAGCACTCTTGCTCTCGCCCATCGTGCCGCATGTATGCCAAGCGCTTTGGGCCGAACTTTGCCCAGGCAGCCACATATTGGACGCCTCATGGCCACTGGCTGACCCCACTGCGATGGAACAAGACAGCGTGGAATACATGATCCAAGTGAACGGCAAATTGCGCGGCAGCCTCACCGTAGCTAAAACCGAAAGCAAAGCGCAATTGGAACAATTAGCCTTGGCTCAGCCCTTTGTGCAAAAATTCATGGAAGCACCTTTGCAAGTCCGGAAAATCATCGTGGTGCCGAATAAACTGATCAACGTGGTGGTGTCTTAACCGTGGTGTTGTCTTAACAAGGGATGCGCAGTTTGCTCTACACCAAGCTAAAAACCATAAGCTTAGCCAGCCTAGTCGTAGGCTGGCTTTTGGTGACTGGCTGTGGCTTTCATCCGCGCGGTATGAGTGAAGTGACGTTCAAAACCATCTCCATCCAAGGCAACAGCTTGAGCATGAGCCGAGAACTACGGCAAACGCTGAAAAGCAACGGCATTAAGGTGATCGAACATTCAGACGACGCCGCGCTGTTATTTGAAATGATGAATGAGAGCAATGAAAAGCGCATTCTATCCTTGAGCGGCGGCGGTACCGTAAGGGAGTACGAGCTGGTCTATAAGGTCAGTTTTAGAACCAGGCTGCCAAATAGCCCGCTATGGAGCGAGGCACAAACCGTGCAATCGCGGCGTAATTTTTCCTACGACGACAAAGCCTTGCTGGCCAAACTCGATGAGGAAAATAAACTCAATGCCGACATGCACAGCGAGGTGGTGCGCGAAATCATGCGCCGACTGTCCGCCATCAAACGGCTGCAACCCTAAGCATGCAGCTCGCCCCAGCGCAATTAGCCGCTCATCTTAAGCAAGGCCTACAAGCCCTTTACGTGCTGGTGGGCGACGAACCCTTGGCGCACCGAGAATGCTTGGATGCCATTAGGCAAGCGGCGCGATTACAGGGCTTTGATGAGCGCAACAGCTTATTGGTGGAGCGTGCTTTTAATTGGCAGCAAATTGCCTCTTACGGTGCGTCCATCTCCTTGTTTGCCAGTCGCCGTTTATTGGAAATCAATCTGCCCAGCGGCAAACCCGGCGTGGAAGGCGGCAAAGCCTTGCAAGCTTTAGCCAGGCAGCCTCTAAGCGATACCACCGTAGTGATTATCTTGCCTAAATTAGAGCGTGAGGCAAAAAACAGTGCCTGGTTTAGCGCCCTAGAAAAACAAGCCGTAGTGATTAACCTAGAAGAAGTGCCGGCTAGCCAGTTGCCGAAATGGATAGGTGCCCGACTGGCGCAGCAAGGTCAACAAGCCAGTCCAGCTACCTTGGCATTTCTAGCCCACCAAGTAGAAGGCAATTTACTCGCCGCCAACCAAGAGGTGCAAAAATTAGGGCTATTGCACCCAGCGGGCGAGCTCAGCGATGAAGCCGTTAGGCAAGCGGTGCTAAACGTTTCCCGTTACGATGCGTTTCAATTAGGTGAAGCCGTCCTGGCTGGCGACAGCGCACGCACCGTGCGAATTTTGCAAGGCCTGCAAGATGAAGGTGAAAATGCCGTCGCCGTGATGAACCCCTTGATGTGGGTATTGCGTCCCTTATTAGGCATCAAACAAGCCGAATTACGCGGCGAAAACGTCATGCAAGCCATGACCAATGCGCGCATCTATGGCGACCGTCAAGCGCTGGTCAAACGCGCATTAAGCCGATTGAGCTTGCGTCAATTGGAAGCGGCCTTACAAAAATTAGCCGACATCGATAAAACCGCCAAAGGCGTCATGCAGGGCGACGCTTGGTTAGAAATTTCCCGGCTGTGTTTTGGCTTGGCTGGGGTGCGGGCTCGCTAAGGCCTACGCAGGCCTGCTATAAAAAAGTATAATCCAAGACAAACAAACCTCATGAGCAGACAACCATCATGGACATAAAAAAATACATGCAAGAAATTGGCCTGGCCGCCCGTGCGGCATCGAGGTTAATGGCCAGCGCCGACAGCAACAAAAAAAACGCCGCCCTGCAGCACATTGCCAGCGCCCTATTGCGTGAAAAAAACGCTCTGCTAGCCGCCAACCAATTGGACTTGACTGCCGCTCGCGCCAACGGCTTGGATGAAGCCATGCTAGACCGACTCAGCATCACGGAAAAATCCATACAGGGCATGGCCGAAGGCTTAACGCAAATCGCCAAGCTTGATGACCCAATAGGGGAAATGAGCGATTTTAAATACCGTCCCAGTGGCATACAGATAGGCAAAATGCGCGTGCCACTTGGAGTGATAGGCATCATTTACGAAGCGCGGCCTAACGTCACCATAGACGCCGCCGGCCTATGCATCAAATCTGGCAATGCCGCCATTTTACGCGGCGGCAGCGAAGCCATGCATTGCAATCAAGCCTTGGCCAAATTGGTGCAAGAAGGCTTGGCCGCGGCCGGTTTACCTAGCAGCGCCGTGCAAGTCATAGAAACCAGCGACCGGGCTGCCGTGGGCGAATTGATCACCATGAAAGACTACGTGGACGTCATCGTGCCAAGAGGCGGCAAGGGCTTAATAGAACGCATTAGTAATGAAGCAAGAATCCCCGTGATTAAGCACTTGGACGGCAATTGCCATGTCTACATCGATGACGACGCCGATTTTGACAAAGCCCTGCGCATACTGGAAAACAGCAAAACCCAGCGTTTGGGCACCTGCAATACGGCAGAATCCTTGTTGATTGCCAGAGCGGTGGCGGCCAGCATGCTGCCAAAACTGGCCGACATGCTCAGCCAACACGGCATCGAAATTCGCGGTTGCAAAGAGACTTGCGCCTTGGTCAAACAAGCCAAAGCCGCCAGCGAAGAGGATTATTACACCGAGTATTTAGCGGCGATTATTTCCTGCAAAGTGGTCAGCGGCTTAGACGAGGCCATAGCGCACATTAACCAGCACTCGTCGCAGCACACTGAAGCCATCGTCACGGAAAATTACAGCAAAGCTCGGCGCTTCTTACGCGAAGTGGATTCCAGCAGCGTCATGGTTAATGCTTCGACCCGTTTTGCCGATGGCTTTGAATACGGTTTAGGCGCGGAGATAGGCATCTCCACCGACAAATTGCACGCGCGTGGCCCAGTCGGCTTGGAAGGCTTGACCTCACTCAAGTTCATCGTGTTGGGCGACGGTCAAGTTCGAGCGTAAATGGCCCGCATAGGCTTGCTAGGCGGGACGTTCGATCCCATCCATTTTGGCCACTTAGGCATGGCGCAAGAGCTGGCGCAAGCCCTGGCATTGGACACCGTCAAATTCATCCCGGCCGCCGTGCCACCTCTCAAAAGCCAACCCAGCGCTTCAGCCGCAGACCGCTGCGCCATGGTGCAACTCGCCATCGCCAACAACCCTGATTTTCAACTGGATGATCGCGAACTGAAACGAACTGGCCCTTCCTACACGTTAGACACCTTGCGCAGTTTGCGCAGCGAACTGGGCGAGCAAGACAGCCTGGTCTTATTCATAGGCAGCGACGCCTTTAGCCAATTTAACCGTTGGCATCAGTGGCAAGAGATTATACGGCTATGCCACATAGCGCTTGTAGCCAGGCCAGACAGTGAAGTATCGACCGGCTTAGATCCAGAGCTGGTGACTTTTTTACAAGACCATTACACGAAAAATGCCATGGATATGCAAAGTGAGACGGCTGGCTTGATTACCATGCAAGCCATTACGCCCTTGACGCTTTCATCTAGCGCTATCCGCGAACAATTAACAAAACAGCAGTCGGCACGCTATTTAACGCCAGACTGCGTGCTGGATTACATTGCACAGCATGGCCTTTATCACGCCTAGCTAGCCCAACAAGGAATGCCGCCATGTTAAAACGCCATCTGCTCAAGCCTGCCACTAAACAAGCATTACTAGGCCTAGCCATCGCGCTGGGCTTGTTGATACCAGGCTGCGGCACCAACCCAGTGACCAAAAAAAGGGAATTGCAACTCGTTTCGGAATCGCAAGAAATTGCCATAGGCAAAAAAAATTACGGGCCAACTCGGCAAGCACAAGGCGGCGATTACAGCTTGGACCCAGAATTAACTGCCTACGTGCAAAGCGTGGGCAACAAATTGGCGGCTGTATCCGACCGCAAATTGCCTTATGAATTTAGCATCATCAACGACTCCACCCCCAACGCATGGGCCATGCCTGGCGGTAAAATTGCATTCAACCGCGGCCTGCTCTACGAATTAAACAGCGAGGCTGAATTGGCTGCCGTCATGGGCCATGAGATGGTGCACGCCGCCGCTAGGCATGGGGCTAAAGACATGGAACGCGGCATACTCTTTCAAGGCGCCATGATAGCGGTAGGCATAGGCGCGCAAAATAGCGACTACGCCAATTTAATTGTCGGTGGTGCGCAAGTGGGCGCGCAATTGGTGAGCAGCAAATACGGCCGCGATGCAGAAAGCGAATCGGATTTATACGGCATGCGCTACATGAAAAAAGCCGGTTACGACCCAGCCGCCGCCGTCACCTTACAAGAAACCTTTGTCCGCTTAAGCGCCGAGCATAAGAGCAATTTTATAGACGGGTTATTTGCCAGCCATCCGCCTTCTGCAGAGCGCGTGTCCGCTAACAAGAGCACCTTGATGCAATTGGGTGCCGGTGGCGACATGGGCAAGGACGTTTACGCGCAAAAAGTCAGCAAACTCAAATCCACCCAAGCGGCCTACAAAGCCTATGACGAGGCGGTTAAGGCCTTGGCCAGCAAGGATCTAGAAAAAGCCAAACAGCTGATTAATCAAGCCATAGCTGGCGAACCACGCGAAGCCAAATTTCAAGAATTTCTAGCCGACATGGCCTTGCTGCAAAAAAAACCGGAAGCCGCCTTAGCCTTGTATGCCAAGGCCATCAACATGCAGCCCGATTACTTTAAACCGCACGTGCAAAGCGGCATCGTGTTATTTAGCTTGGGCAGAAAAGCCGAAGCCGAAGCCTACTTGAAGCGCGCCAATGAACTGCTACCAACCGCGCCGGCTTACAATTTATTGGGTCAACTGGCCGAAGGGCGTGGCGACACCGCCTTGGCTATGCAACATTACCAAATCGCAGCCGACTCTAAGTCTGAGATAGGCCAGCAAGCGGGCGCCCGCTTGGCTAAATTGGATTTGCCGCGTAACCCGGCAAAATACCTGCAAGCCAGGATAGAGGTCGATCGCGCAGGAAATTTATATGCCGTCTTGCAAAACAACAGCGCCTTAAGCATCCAGCAAGTCCAATTTAAAGTCATCAAATACGACTTGAAAACTGGGCGCGTCATCAGCCGAAGCGCGCCCTTAATCCTACGAACTGCCCTAGCTGCAGGCGCTAAGGGGCAAATGGCACTTGGCCAAAAAGTAGCCAGTTTGCAAGAGGCGAAGAGCTACCAATTAGTCTTGGAAGCGGCCGAAATTCAGCCCTAATAGCCCAGTTTTATAAGCTTAGCTTGAACTGCGCCTCACCCTGCCACGGCACGACACTGAGACAAGGCGCGTCTATGGCTTGCTGCAAGGTGCCGAGGGTTTCTGCAAAATACGGCATGTTGGGCGCTAGGCTATTGGCCACCCAACCAGCCAAGCGCAAACCGCGCGCTTGTATGGCTTGCACTGTTAACAAGGCGTGGTTGATGCAGCCTAAGCGCATGCCCACCACCAATATAATCGGTATGGCCAATTGCTGAGCTAGATCGGCCAAACTTTGCTGATGATTGATGGGCGTTAAAAAGCCCCCCGCCCCTTCAACCACCACCACCTCAGCCTCATTAGCCAAAGATGCATAGGCCCTTGAAATAAGGTCCAAGTCTATTGCTATACCGGCTTGCTGGGCAGCGATGTGCGGGGCGATTGCCGGTAAAAAACGGTAGGGATTGAGGGTATCCATATCAACTTGGCGATTGCCCGCTGCCAGCAAGGCTTGCGCATCGGCATTCACTAGCCCGAACTGGGCATCCATCTGGCAGCCCGATGCCACCGGCTTCATGCCTACCGATTGGTAGCCCTGCGCCACAAAATGTCGCAGCAAGGCGCAGCTAATGTAAGTTTTACCCACATCGGTATCGGTGCCCACAACAAAATACGCGGCGTGCATGAGGCTTATTTGCTCCTGGTTCGGAAGACAATAGGCGAGACGCCATCGGCCAGCGCAGCCTTGTCTTCGGCACGCCAGGCATGGCCATACACCACCTCGTAAGTAGCCGGCAATTTACCTCCGGCCCGAAAAGCCTCGTAGCCGGCAGCGAGTTTTTCTAAAAAACCCCTACCCAGCAGGCCCCGTGCACGGCCATCGGTGGCATTGTGCGCGCCTATGCTTTTTAAATCGCGCATCAGACTTTTGATGTCATCGTAAGTTAAGGTGTAGCGCTCTACATCGAGCACCGGCGCCGAGAAGCCAGCTCGGATTAGGGCGTCGCCTATGTCGTGCATGTCTATAAAGCGGCTGACACTGGTGATCCCAGGGTAGGCATGACTGGCCGCACGCAATTCTTTCAAGGTGTCCGGGCCAAAAGTGCTGAACATCAACAAGCCTTGCGGGCGCAGCACGCGATGGCATTCACTGAACGTGGCGTCCAAATCGTTGCACCATTGCATGGCTAAATTTGACCAAAGCAAATCGATGCTGTTGTTCGCCAGCGGCAACTGCTCTAAGTCTGCGCACAGCACATGGTGGCGAGGCCTGCCAATTAGGTCCTGGCATTGCATTAGCAGCCTAGCAAAAAAACCCCGTTCGCGGGTTTTTTGCAACATGGCCAGCGCAAAGTCCATGGACAGCACTTGCGCCCCGGCGTAGCGTTTTCGCAGCGCGTGGCTGGCGGCACCGGTGCCGCAGCCTGCATCTAAAATTGTTTTGGGGTTTAATGTCACCCAATCCAGGCGACTTTGCATTTCCTCACGCACTTGTTTTTGCAATATCGCCGCGGCATCGTAACTGCTCGCCGCACGGCCAAATGAAGCACGAACACGGGCCTTATCGATGTGATATTGATCGACTTTCGCGTCCATTAGTTTGGGCTAGCCGGCTCGAGGAATTCCAACAGGGCTTGGATAAAAGCCTCTTGATGCGACAAGAACGGGGCATGCGATGCCCCTGCCATGACCCGTAAGAATCCCACCGGCAGATTTTGCATCATCCAATGCGCCGCTTGCACGGGCGCCAAGCTGTCTCGATCACCGTGCACCAATAGGGTCGGTTTTCTTAAGGACGGTACTTCCGCCCGCAAATCGGTATCCAATAAGATGTCCAACATGCGATACAAGGTTTGCGAACTGGGACTGGGTCGCTCGTTAAATTTATTGCGCAGCAATTTAACCGTGGACCTGGCATCCCTCGCGCCCATGCACTGCAAGCTTAAAAACTGCATCATGGTTCTTTGGTAGTCTTCATTGACGTTATCGGCAAAGTTGCCGAACACTTCGGGTTCGATGCCGGCATCCCAGGTTTTTTTATACTCAACATTTTTCTGATCAAAACTTCGGTTGACAAAGCACGGCGTGGATCCGACTAAGACTAATCGTCGCACCAAATCCGGGTAATCGAGGGCGATGCGCATCGCCACCTGACCGCCCAATGACCAGCCCAGCACATCGGCATTGGCCGGCATGATTTCGGCTACTTTTTCTGCCAAGGCATGCAAATGCAAAGGCTCTATGGGTTTGCTGTAACCCATGCCGGGTAAATCCAATAAGTGCAGAGTGAAATGCTTGCTTAAGGGCTTCACCAGCGGCTGCCAGACCGAGCCATTCATGCCCCATCCGTGTATCAACAGAAGATTGGGGCCTAAGCCTAGCGTTTCGACGTGCATGGTATTGGGGCTCATGATGGCAACTCACTTTCTGCTTGATGTATCGCTTGCAACAATTTTTTAATGTCCTCTAAGCTATGCGCCGCTGAGATGGAAATGCGCAATCTGGCAGTGCCAGCAGGCACGGTAGGCGGGCGTATGGCGGGCACCAATATGCCGGCCGCTTGCAAATACGCACTCAATGCCAAGGCCGCTTGATTGCTGCCCACCAACAGCGGTTGAACCGACGTGTCGGATGGCATTAAACGCCATTTCTGACAAGACAGGTGGGCTTTAAAATACGCAATTAAACCATACAAATGCGACCGTAATGGGTCACCTTGAGCGATCAATTTTAATGAGGCACTCAAGGTCGCCGATAAGGCAGGTGGTGCCGGGGTGGAATAAACATAGCTCTTGGCTGTTTGTATCAAATAGTTAATTACCACAGCCTCGGCCGCCACGAAGGCGCCAGCCACACCGGCAGCCTTGCCTAAGGTGGCCATCATGATGATGCGCGGTGAGCGCAAACCTAAATGATGCAGCGTGCCTTGGCCGTGTTCACCCAAGACACCAAAACCGTGTGCATCGTCCACGTACAAATAAGCGTCGTAGCGCTCACACAATTGCAAATACTCAGCCAACGGGGCGATGTCACCATCCATGCTAAACACCGCATCCACCGCTATCAGTTTATGCTTGGCGGTGCTGGTTTTAAGTAAGGCTTCCAAAGCCTGCACGTCGTTGTGCGCAAAGCGATGAAAGCTGGCTAAAGAATAATAGCCGCCGTCGTTCAAACAGGCATGGTTAAGCTTATCGGCAAAAATAGCATCGCCACGCCCGACTAATGCGCCTAGCACGCCTATGTTGGCCATGTAGCCGGTGGAAAATAACAAGGCCGCCGGACGTTCCACAAAGGCTGCCAATTGCCGTTCTAAGTTATCGTGGTAACGGTGGTGGCCGGTAATCAAATTGGATGCCCCGCTGCCCACGCCGGATTCACCAGCGGCCTGCTGCATGGCGCTGATTAATTCGGGGCGATTGGCCAGACCCAAGTAATCGTTGCTGCAAAAAGACAAATAGCTTTGGTCGTTGGTGACGATATGCTCGGCTTGCGGCGAATCGAGCAAACGCCGCTGCCGCAGCAAGCCATCGGCTAGCCGCTTGTCTAGTGCAAGTTGCAGGGCGGCCAGCATGCTAAATTTGGTTGATGCCTAGCTTGGCGAATAACTGCTTGTCTACGGACGCCTCTGGATTGGGCGTGGTTAGTAGTTTTTCACCATAGAAAATGCTGTTAGCCCCGGCCAAAAAGCACAAGGCTTGTATGCCTTCCGGCATGCTTTGGCGACCGGCCGATAGACGCACGTAACTGCTTGGCATGGTGATACGGGCGGCAGCGATGGTGCGCACGAATTCAAAATGGTCCAAGCTCTCGGTGCCATGCAAAGGCGTGCCTTCGACTTGGGTCAATAGATTAATCGGCACACTTTCTGGTGGCCTAGCCATGTTAGCCAATTGCGCCAGCAAGCCTGCGCGTTGATTGCGTGATTCACCCATGCCTATGATGCCGCCACTGCAGACATTTATATCGACACTGCGCACTCGGTCCAATGTGTCCAAACGATCTTGGTAAGTGCGCGTGCTAATCACGTCGCCATAGTATTCCGGCGCGGTATCCAAATTGTGGTTGTAATAATCCAAACCGGCGTCTTTCAATTGCTCGGCTTGGCCGTCTTTAAGCATGCCTAAGGTAGCGCAGGTCTCCAAGCCCATGGCTTTGACCTGCGCGATCATTTTCAAGACCGGTTCCAGATCACGTTGCTTAGGGCCGCGCCAGGCTGCGCCCATACAGAAGCGGCTGGCACCGTTGGCTTTGGCTTCTTGCGCGGCGGCCACCACCTCTTGCAATTGCATCAAGGGCTCGTCTTCCACTTCGGTGTGGTAACGCGCGGCCTGCGGGCAATAACCGCAATCCTCAGAACAGCCGCCGGTTTTAATCGACAACAAGGTGCTGACTTGCACCGCATTCGCATCGAAATTGGCCCTGTGCACAGTTTGCGCTTGGTACATTAAATCACTGAAGGGCAATTCGAATAGTGCGACAATGTCTGCAACACGCCAACGCTCGATGGTCGAATCACAACTGGCAGAGAGTTTGGTTTTTAAGCCATCGGTATTGATGACAACGGGGCTGCTGGTTTCTAGCATGGCACATCCTTAAGTTAAGGTCAGTTAACAGTAGCGGCATTAAGTAGCTGATACAACAAGCCATTTTAGCGGCTTGATTTCTGCGAATTATACATTGTCAAGCAAAATTGAGGCAAACTATGAACAAGAGATTAAAATTTAATCATTTGTTTTTTGACGGCTTATTAAGCTCGCCTTGCTTGCTTTGCTTAGCGGCCAACAGCAGCGCCTTAGGCCTCTGCCAGCCTTGCTTAAACGACTTGCCCTGGTTGCCGGATGCGCTTTGCTCGCAATGTGCCCTGCCTTGCACAGACAAAGTGTGCGGCCATTGCTTAAGCGACCCACCCTATTTCGATGCCTGTTATGGCGTGTTTAGCTACCAATTTCCAATCAGCGCCTTATTGCAAGATTACAAATACGGCAGCAAACTGCATTTGGCCCGCAGCTTCGCCTTATTGCTAAAAAACCGTGTGCCATTGCACACAGTGGACACCGTCATCCCCATGCCCATGCACCCACAACGCTTAAAAGAAAGGGGCTTCAATCAAGCATTGGAAATTGCGCGCTTGCTCTGTGCCGAGCAAGCACAGAAGCTGGATTTCGATAGCGTACAAAGGCAGAAGCATAGGCCTGCGCAAGTCAGCCTAAGCTGGCAAGCACGCTTAAAAAATAGCAAGGGGGTGTTTACAGTGCAGGCCTCGTCACGCATAACAGGACAACGCATTGCCATCCTAGACGACGTCATGACCACAGGCGCGAGCTTAAACGAGCTGGCAAAAACATTAAAACAAGCCGGCGCCAGCCATGTAGAATGCTGGATTGTCGCCCGAACCTTAGCTAGACCCTAGCCCTTATGTTTACCATCGTTTTATTTGAACCAGAAATACCGCCCAAAACCTGCAACATCATACGACTGTGCGCCAACACCGGCGCAAAACTGCACCTAATTAAACCCTTAGGCTTCAAACTGGAAGACAAACAACTTAAACGCGCTGGCTTGGACTACCACGAGTACGCTAGCTTAGTCGTGCATGAAAATTGGTCGGATTGCAAAGCCGCCTTAAGCAATAGGCGCATCTTTGCCATCACCACCAAGGGCAGCACGCGGCATAGCGAAGTGGCTTTTCAAGCAGGCGATGTGTTTGTGTTTGGTCCGGAGACACGCGGCTTACCTGCCGCCGTACTGGAAGAATTCAGCACCGATCAGCGCTTACGCCTACCCATGTTGGCCAACAGCAGAAGTTTGAACTTGTCTAATTCAGCGGCGGTGTTGCTGTACGAAGCGTGGCGCCAAATTGGCTATACTGAGGGCGTTTAATGCCCTTCGGCTTTTTGCTCGCGGCCCAATAAGGCCATCACCGCATCCTTAGCACTTTTACCGTGCGACAGGACCTGATCCACCTCATGGGTAATCGGCATGTCTACTTGCAGCGCTTTAGCCCGGCGCATGACCTCGGTGGTGGTATTGACGCCCTCGGCAACGTGACCCAAATGCTGCAATATATCGGCCAAAGTCTTACCGCTGGCCAATTGCAAGCCAACTTCACGATTGCGCGAGTACTGCCCAGTACAGGTTAAAATTAAATCACCTGCCCCAGCCAAGCCCATAAAGGTCTCCGGACTGGCGCCCAAGGCCACGCCAAAACGCGTCATTTCAGCTAAGCCGCGGGTGATCATGGCAGCACGCGCATTGTTACCAAAACCCATGCCATCGGAAATGCCCGCGGCAATGGCCATGACATTTTTAATGGCGCCGCCTACTGACACACCGATCACATCGCTGCTACTGTATACGCGCAAATTACCGCCGTGAATTAATTGCGCAGCCTGCCGCGCAAAGGCAGCATCACTGGCGGCCAAGGTAACGGCAGTCGGCAAACCACGCACCAACTCTGCCGCAAAACTGGGGCCAGACAAGGCACCCCAATGCTGACCGGTGACGGCCGGCTCACCCAATTCCTCTAATGCCACCTCAAAAGGCAGTTTAGCTGTATTCGGCTCCAAGCCTTTGCTGGCCCAAACCACAGGGGTCTTGAAAGCCAAAGCTTTTATGTCTTTTAGGATTTGTCTAAAGCCAGCGGTAGGGACCACAGAAAGGATTAAGTCGGCATCTTGCAAAGCCAGTTGCAAATTGTCCTCTACCTGCAACTGCGCATTGAATTTAAAGTCGCCTAAATACAGCGGATTGGCACGCGCTTTGCGCATACCTGAAACATGGCCAGCATTGCGCGCCCATAATGCCACTTGGTGATGTTGGCTAATGTGCATGGCCAAAGCCGTACCCCACGCACCCGCACCCAACACTGCTATTTTTGCCATTAGCTTAAATTCCTGTTCAAAACAACATGGCAGCTAGTCGCCACCCCATGTGGTGGTAGACAGCACAAAGCCTAGCGTGCCATCCCTATGCTTAACTTTAAGCCAGCCGTTAGTGGGCTTCTGCTCCAGCACCTCGAGCAACACGTCTTTTTCCACCGTGGCCAATAATCGGGAACCGGGATCGGCTGACATGCGAATTTCCGCTTTATTGGCGGTCACCAAGAGCCAACGCTTATTAGACAATTGCTTGGCTTCCAGCCAATTCAAGCCGCCTTGGGCGTCCCGAACTTTTAACCAATCGCCTAAATTGACCACCACTTCAACCGGGTAATATTGACTGAGTAAATAGACTTTTTTTGCGGCGATGGACGGCGCATCATAAAGCACCGCCTTGGGCACCGCCACCGAACGAAAATCCAGCGCCATGGCCAAGGCAGGCAGCAGCACCAAGGTCCATGCTAACTTTTTGCCAAGGCCTAGCATGAATTTAGTGTTTTGCAGCCGCTTCTGCCGCTTCAGCTTGCTGCTGTTTTTGTTGCGCAAACAAGGCTTCAAAATTGATCGGGTTTAATAACACCGGTTGGAAACCAGCGCGCACGACCAAGTCAGAAACGCTTTCACGCGCATAAGGGAACAAGATGTTAGGGCAAGTGATGCCGACTATCATTTCCAGATTCTCTTCCGGCACACCGCGGATTTGGAAAATACCGGCTTGCGTGACTTCCACTAAAAACACCGTCTTGTCTTCAATTTTGGATGTGACCGTTACTTTAATCGCCACTTCAAAGACATTGTCTTCCAACTGTTGAGCAAAATTACTCAACTCTATGCCCACTTGTGGCTGACTGCGGTCAGTGAAAATTTGTGGCGCATTGGGAATTTCCAATGACGCGTCTTTAAGGTAAATTTTTTCTATGCTGAAACCCGCTTGTTGGGTTTGCTCTTCGGCGGCTGCCTTGTTGTCGTCTTTTGCCATGATGTTGTTCGTTTCTTGTTAATTAAAAGGTTGAATTAAAAAATACCACGTAATTTTATCAGAGATTTAACTGAGCAGCTTTGTCGTTGAGCAATCTGCATGCTGCTCATTAAACTAGGCCAATAAGGGATCCAAGCCGCCGGCTAAATCCAAGGCGCGCAAATCATCGAAACCACCGACATGCACATCGCCTATGTAGATTTGCGGCACGGTACGCCTGCCGGTTTTTTGCATCATTTCGTCGCGCAACTCAGGCTGCAAGTCAATCCTGATTTTATGAATATCGGTCACACCCTTGCTCAGCAACAAGCGTTCGGCGTTGCTGCAGTAGGGGCAAACAGCACTGCTGTACATGGTGACTTTGGCCATGTTAAGCGCTCGCTTTTCTAGGCGCAGCCTTGGGTTTAGCCGGCACTTTGCTGGGCAAACTGGCCGCGCCTTTTACCACCGGCAACTTGGCTTCTAGCCATGCACTTAAGCCGCCTTGCAAATTGTGCAGTTGGCTAAATTGCGCACCGCGTAAAATATCGCAAGCTTTAACCGAACGTCCACCTAACTGGCAATTCACCAGCAAGGCTTTATTTTGGTATTTTTTTAGCTCAGGCAAGCGCGCCGCCAGATTGGCTAAGGGGATGTTGACGGCCTCAGCAATATGGCCCGCAGCAAACTCCGCCTCGTCGCGCACGTCCAACACCACCGCATGCGAACGATTGATTAAGGTCACCGATTCGGCCGGGCTTAAATTGGGCACGCCACCGGCACTTTTTTTCATGGAGGGCAACAGTAACATCAGGCCCGAACCCAGTGCCAAACCTATTAACCATATATTACTTTTAATGAATTCCACAACCGTCCTTTCAAATTTGTTCTATGAAACAAGCGCTTAATTAAAAGCCATTTAAATTGCCTACTTAGGCAAAGCATTCAGGCGAATTTTATAAGCAGATTTTACGTGTAAATACGCTAAAATAGTGGCAATACTTACACTTACACCAATTAAATTTTAAGGCTAACTTTTTATGTCCACGCCATTAAAAACCAGTGCCAACCGCATCACGCCAGTATGCCTACTTATTTTGGATGGCTTTGGCTACCGCGAAGAAACAAACAACAATGCCATTGCGTTAGCCCACACGCCCAATCTAGACAAACTGAATCAAACGCACCCGCATACCTTGATTAACGCTTCCGAGCACTACGTGGGCTTGCCAGACGGCCAAATGGGCAACTCAGAAGTAGGCCATCTCAACATAGGCGCGGGGCGCGTGGTGTTTCAGGATTTTGAGCGCATCAACAACAGCATCGTTAGCGGCGAATTCTTTGAGCACGCCAAGTTAAAAGCCGCTTTGCTCGGCATTAAAAATACCAATAAAGCCCTACACGTCATGGGCTTACTCTCCGACGGTGGCGTACACAGCCACGATTCACACATCCACGCCATGCTGGAAATGGCTGCTAAACTGGGTTTGAAAAAAGTCTACGTGCACGCCTTCCTGGACGGCAGAGACACGCCGCCAGTTAGCGCCAGCCCTTTCCTGGCCGCGCTGGAAGCCAAAATTAAGGCGTTAGGCGTAGGTAAAATCCTATCGGTGAGCGGCCGTTTTTACAGCATGGACAGAGACAAACGCTGGCCTAGGGTGGAAGCGGCTTACGCGCTGATCACTGAAGGCATGGGCGAATTTTGCTACCCCAGCGCCGAGCTGGCATTGCAAGCGGCTTACGCACGCGGTGAAAACGATGAATTTGTAAAGTGCACGGCCATCCGCGCTGAGCACGAAGCCCCCACCCACTTAGAAGACGGCGACGTGGTGGTGAACATGAACTTTCGTTCGGATCGCGCCCGTCAACTCACCCATGCATTATTAAGCCCGGCCTTTGATGGCTTTCACCGTCGCCATCAGCCCCAGTTAGCCGGCTACTTCACGCTCACCATGCACGATGCCAAAGAGCCCAATGCGTCCGCTATATTTCCGCCCTTTGCCGTGAAAAACACCTTGGGTGAGTATTTGTCTGGCTTAGGGTTAAAGCAACTGCGCATCGCCGAAACGGAAAAATACCCGCACGTCACCTTCTTTTTTAACGGCGGGGAAGAAACCGTCTTTCCTGGTGAAGAGCGTATTTTGGTGCCCTCCCCACCGGTGGCCACCTACGACATGCAACCCGAAATGAGCGCTTACGAATTAACTGATCGCTTAGAAGAAGCAATCTTATCCAGGCAATACCATGCCATTATTTGCAACTACGCCAATGGCGACATGGTCGGCCATACCGGCAATTTAGCAGCGGCCATTAAAGCCATAGAAACCTTGGACACCTGCGTAGGCCGCATCGCAGCCGCTATGCGAAGCACAGGCGGCGAAGTCATCATCACGGCCGACCACGGCAACGCAGAAATGATGTTCGATGGCGCAAACCAACAAGCGCATACTCAGCACACCACCAACAAAGTGCCACTGGTTTACCTAGGCCGTCCTGCCAGTCTAGACCAAGATGGCGCGCTGTCCGATTTGGCGCCGACCTTGCTGCACTTAATGGGCTTGGCGCAACCAGCTGAAATGACGGGCAAAAACCTTGTTCATTTTCTGCCATAAAGGCCTAACCATGCGCACGCCATCGCCTTATTACCAACTACCCATCGCCTGCCTTATGGCAATGGTATTGCTATTGAGCCTAAGCCATGTCGCGCATGCGGAAAAGAAAAGCGAGGCAACGCCACAAAGTTTGAGCTTGGTGCAAGAAAAATTAGCCAAGCTGAAACAGGCTTTAAACCAATCGCAAGAAGCGCGCAAGGATGCCGCTGATGCATTAAAAGACAGCGAAGTGGCGATCAGCCTGGCCAATAAAAAGCTTTATGAAATTAATCAGAAACAGCAAGCGCACAAGGCCATGCTAGCCAAATTGGCGGCGGAATCGCTGGCCACCAACCAAGCCTTGACCAGCCAACAAAAACAACTGAGCAAGCAACTCTACCAACAATACTTGCATGGCCGCCAAAGTTACGTGCAAATGGTCTTGCAGAACGACCGCCCTAGCGCCATGGCGCGCGACGTGCACTATTTTTCTTACATCGCTAAAGTGCGCGCCGAACTCATCAATAAAATGCAAGGCAACTTGAATCACCTCAATCAACTGAATGAAGAGACCACCAGCACCTTGGAAAAAGTCGCTGAACTCAAGCAAAAACAAATAAATGAACGGCAAGTACTGCAGTCGCAAAAGCAAGTTAAATCAAAAATTGTTCGCAGCCTGTCGCAGCAAATTGCCATGCAACGCGGTGAAATTAAAAAACTCAGCCGCGATGAAAAACGCCTCTCGCAATTGGTGGAACGCTTAGCCCGAGCCACGCCACCTAGCGGAAAAAAACAAAAAAATAAACGCACTGCACCCGCCGATAGCAGCGAGTCCAATAAAGCCGCGCAAGAGCCCGCACCCGCGTTGGCAAACAACGTTGAGCCCAGCTTTGAGGGCCACAGCGGCAATTTTTCATCACTTAGAGGCAAGTTAAGACTACCTGTGCGCGGTGAGGTGAGCAATCGATTTGGTAGCAGCCGAGCGGATTCCGGCATTTCATGGAAAGGCTTGTTTATCAAAGCCAATGAAGGATCGGAAGTTAAATCCGTCGCCAGCGGACGGGTGGTGTTTGCCGACTGGTTACGCGGCTTTGGCAACCTGATTATCTTGGATCACGGCGATGGCTACATGAGTTTATACGGCAACAATCAAGCGGTTTTAAAACAGGTAGGTGACAGTGTTAAAGCTGGGGATGCCATTGCTTCGGTAGGCAACAGCGGCGGCAACGAAGCGAACGGCTTGTATTACGAATTAAGGCGCCAGAGCAGACCTTTCGATCCGCTGAGCTGGAGCCTTGTTAATTAAGTCTTAATTGGCTTTGCTGGCCGCTTCGGCTTGGGCTTTCGCCGCGTTCATTTGCGCTTCCAATGCAGCCGCGTCCAATGTGATACCCGGCACACGTTCGTCCGCAGATGGCTCATAGCCTCCCGTTGCCGTGCTTGTTTCTGCCGCAGGCGCAGCGGCAGCAGGTGCCTCAGCCGGCGCAGGCGCTTCTTCTTGACCGCAACCTTGCAATACCAAACCAGCCAAACCAACCACTAAAATAGCGCGTAATACCAATGACATAATGCTTTCCTTTTTTTAATCGAATCGTATAAAAATAACACCACGCTTAAGTTGACAATCAGCCTGCAGAGGCCGATAAAGCCCGGTCCAATCAGTCTAACCAAAAGCCAGTGGCTGACTGTGAATTGAATGTAATAGTTCTGTATTCAATTGTAATAATGGCCGGCTTACTCGCCCAAAATATGCAATAGCACCTTACGTTGAGCTGGCAGGTGCCGGTGTTCATATAAAAACACACCCTGCCATGTGCCTAGTGCAAGCTGCCCATTTAACACCGGTATGGCCAAATGGGTTTGCGTGAGCGCACTCCTAATGTGCGCCGGCATGTCATCCGGGCCTTCCACCGTGTGCACAAACAGCGGGTCGCCATCTGGTACCAAGCGATTGAAAAAAGCCTCCATGTCGACTAAGACGTCTTGATCGTAATTTTCGTTGATCAATAAACTCGCCGAGGTGTGTTGAATGTAAAGGGTCAACAAACCAGTTTGCAAGCCACTTTGCTTAACGTGCGCAGCGACCTGCGCACTGATGTCGTAAAGTCGCCTACCCTGGGTGCTAACCTGTATGCTTGCCGTGACTTGTTGCATGGCCATCCTTAGGCTTTTGAAAAGACTATTTTACCTGCCTTTGCATCCACTTTAATTACGTCCTTGGCCATAAAGTCGCCATTTAAAATCTCGCGCGCCAAGGGGTTTTCTATTTCCGACTGGATGGCACGTTTTAATGGCCTGGCCCCGTAAACTGGATCGAAGCCTGCGTTGGCAATTTCTGCAATCGCTGCCTCGCTCATCTCCAACTGCATGTCCATGGCCGCCAAGCGTTTTGCCAAGTACTGCAATTGAATTTTAGTAATCGAGCGTATATTGCTCACATCCAAGGCGTGGAATACCACCACCTCATCGATACGGTTGATGAATTCTGGTCTGAAATGCGTTTTTACTTCGCCCATCACTGCCAATTTCACCACTTGGTAATCTTGATCGCTCATGCTTTGTATCATTTGCGAGCCTAAGTTACTGGTCATGATGATCACGGTGTTTTTAAAATCCACCGTGCGGCCTTGGCCATCGGTTAAGCGGCCGTCGTCCAGCACTTGTAACAAGACATTAAACACATCCGGGTGGGCTTTCTCCACTTCATCGAGCAGAATCACACTATAGGGCTTGCGACGCACTGCCTCGGTCAAGGTGCCGCCTTCTTCGTAACCGACGTAACCCGGCGGCGCGCCTATCATGCGGGCAACCGAATGCTTCTCCATGAACTCACTCATGTCGATACGAATTAAATGGTCTTCGCTGTCAAACAAAAAGCCAGCCAAGGCCTTGCACAACTCGGTTTTACCGACGCCAGTAGGGCCTAGAAACAAAAAGCTACCATAGGGCCGAGTGGGGTCACCCAAACCTGAACGCGAACGGCGTATGGCGTCCGACACTAATCTCACCGCTTCGTCTTGGCCGACTACCCGCTCGTGCAATTTGCTTTCCATGGTGAGCAATTTGCCGCGTTCGCCTTGCAGCATTTTGGCCACTGGGATGCCGGTCGCCCGACTGACCACTTCGGCAATTTCATCGGCCCCCACTTCGGTACGCAACATCTTGTTTTTAGTAACGGCTTGGCTGCCTTCCATGCTGGCCGCTTGCTTCAACTGCTGTTCTAAGGCCGGCAATTTACCGTATTGCAATTCCGACACTTTTTGCCATTCGCCTTTTCGCGTGGCTTCTTCCATCTCAAATTTTATTTTCTCTATGGCTTCTTTTATGTGCGAGGACCCTTGCACCTGGGCTTTTTCCGCCTTCCAGATGTCTTCCAAATCGGCGTACTCTTTGCCCAATTTGTCTATCTCTTGCTCTATCAACTCAAAGCGTTTTTTACTGCCCTCGTCTTTTTCACGGCGCACCGCTTCCCGCTCGATTTTCAACTGAATTAAACGGCGTTCTAGCTTGTCCATGATTTCCGGTTTGGAATCGATTTCCATCTTAATGCGCGAAGCCGCTTCATCGATCAAATCGATGGCTTTATCAGGTAGAAAGCGATCGGTAATGTAACGGTGCGACAATTCCGCCGCCGCCACAATGGCCGGATCGGTAATTTCCACGCCGTGGTGCAACTCGTATTTTTCTTGCAAACCACGCAAGATGGCTATGGTCGCCTCCACACTGGGCTCGTCGACCAAGACCTTTTGAAAACGCCGCTCCAAAGCCGCGTCTTTTTCCACGTATTGCCGGTATTCGTCCAAAGTGGTGGCGCCCACGCAGTGCAATTCGCCTCTGGCCAAGGCCGGTTTAAGCATGTTGCCCGCGTCC
>SXLB01000066.1 GCA_005777825.1 Methylotenera sp.
GCCAAGAGCCAAGCCTTAGGTAAAGAGAAGCGTGAGCTGGGTTTGGTGGTGGAGGCCTTGATTCATTTGCAATCTGGCCTGCAAGACGCGCAAGATTTGTTTGACATGGCGCGCGAAGAAAACGACGACGCCACCCTATTAAGTGTGGCCAGCGATGCCTTGTTGTTAGAAAAACAAATTGCCGAGATGGAATTTAGGCGCATGTTTTCTGGCCCCATGGACGCCAACAATTGCTTCATTGAATTTCAATCGGGCAGCGGTGGTACCGAGGCGCAGGACTGGTGCAATATGTTATTGCGCATGTATTTACGCTACACCGAGCGCAAAGGCTTTAAGGTCGAAGTTCTGGAATTATCCGATGGCGACGTGGCCGGCATTAAAGGCGCTTCGATTAAGGTCAGTGGCGATTACGCATACGGCACTTTGCGTACCGAAAGCGGCGTGCACCGTTTGGTGCGCAAATCGCCGTTTGATTCCAACGCCAAGCGCCACACTTCGTTTGCCAGCGTGCAGATTTTTCCCGAGGTGGACGACAGCATAGAAATCGACATCAATCCAGCCGATTTACGCGTCGACACCTACCGCGCCAGTGGCGCCGGTGGTCAGCACATTAATAAAACCGATTCGGCGGTGCGCATCACGCACATACCGACCAATACCGTGGTGCAATGTCAAAATGACCGGTCGCAACACCGCAACCGTGCGGAAGCGATGGCCATGTTAAAAGGCGCGCTGTATGCCTTAGAACTAAATAAGCGCAATGCCGACAAACAGGCCTTAGAAGATGCCAAAACCGACATCGGTTGGGGCCATCAAATACGGTCCTACGTGCTCGATCAATCGCGCATTAAAGATTTGCGTACCAGTGTGGAAATAGGCAATACCCAAGGCGTGTTAGACGGCGACTTGGATCCATTTATTACTGAAAGTTTGAAGCAGGGAGTATGAGTGTGAGCAACGAGCAAAATAATCAGCAAGATAACGACCTAGTGGCAGTCGACGAAAATCACGTGATCGCTGAGCGCCGTGAAAAGCTAAAGGCCTTGCGTGCCAGCAGCCAAAGCCAGGGTGCGGTGGCGTTTCCGAACGACTTTAAGCCACAACATAAAGCCGCCGATTTGCTGGCTGCCCATGCCGATAAAGAAAACGAAGCCTTCGAAGCCACCCCAGTTAATGTGGTGGTGGCCGGTCGCATGATGTTAAAACGCGTGATGGGTAAAGCCAGCTTTGCCACCATCCAAGACGGCAGCGGCGAGCACGCTGGTAGCCGTATCCAGCTCTACGTGGCTAAAGACGCCATAGGCGAAGACGTTTACGAGCAATTCAAACACTGGGACTTGGGCGACTTTTTAGGCGCCAGCGGCCACTTGTTTAAAACCAAGACCGGCGAGCTGTCGATTAAAGTCAGCGAAATCCGCTTGCTGACCAAATCCTTACGCCCCTTACCAGAAAAATTCCACGGCTTGCAAGACCAAGAAGTCAAATACCGTCAGCGCTACGTTGACCTCATCACATCCGAAGAAACCCGTGCCACCTTTGTGGCGCGTAGCAAAGTGGTGTCGGCCATACGCCAATTCATGTTGCAAAATGAATTCTTAGAAGTGGAAACGCCGATGTTGCACCCCATTCCTGGTGGGGCGTCAGCCAAGCCGTTTATCACGCACCACAATGCGCTGGACATGCAAATGTACATGCGCATTGCACCCGAATTGTATTTAAAACGCTTGGTGGTGGGCGGCTTTGAGCGCGTGTTTGAAGTGAACCGCAACTTCAGAAACGAAGGTTTGAGCGTGCGGCACAACCCAGAATTCACCATGATGGAGTTTTACGCCGCCTACACCGACTACCAATGGTTGATGGATTTTACCGAAAACTGCATACGCACGGCCGCCATCGCCGCGCGAGGCACCGCGGTGTTGCAATACCAAGGCCGTGAGTTGGATTTAAGCCAACCTTTCCAACGCTTAACCATCGTGGGCGCCATCCAAAAATACGCGCCGCAATACAGCTTGGCACAATTGAACGACGTGGCCTTCTTGCGTGCCGAGATTTTAAAACACGGCAGCAAACCCTTTGATCATGCCGGCTTGGGTGCCTTGCAATTGGCCTTGTTTGAAGAAACCGCTGAAAGCCAATTGTGGGAGCCGACTTATATTATTGATTACCCGGTGGAAGTGTCGCCCTTGGCTAGGGCCTCGGACAGCAACCCCGACATTACCGAGCGTTTTGAGCTGTTTGTCTGCGGCCGTGAGATCGCTAACGGCTTCAGTGAGTTGAACGATGCCGAAGACCAAGCCGCCCGTTTCCACGCACAAATGAAAGCCAAAGAAGCCGGTGACCACGAAGCCATGTTCTACGATGCCGACTTCATCCGCGCCCTAGAATACGGCATGCCACCCACTGGCGGCTGCGGCATAGGCATAGACCGCTTGGTCATGATGATTACCGACAGCGCTAGCATCCGTGACGTGATCCTGTTCCCGCACATGCGCGCTGAAAGCTAAGCTATCCCTGTAGGAGCGGTCTGAGACCGCGAATGGATTTTGTTGATATTTGTTCGCGATCTTAGACCTGTCCTCTCACTGAGGCGCGCTTAAGCAGCCTTGTCATATTTTTGTCGTATTTCAGCAATAAACTTCCCTCATTAAATTTAAGTCACGTTTGTTAATCAGGGAAAAGCCATGTCAAAAAACAGTACCTCGGCATTGATTGCCGCATTATTTAGTTTGAGTTTTGGGGCTGCGGCGCAAGCAGCGGAATCGGTAGCCTTGGATCTCAATGCCTTGCCTACCACGCCTAATGCCAATAAGCACGCCAGCGTATTGGCTACTTATCATTTGCCGGCAACCGATATTGCCACTCTTAACCCAGGCATTGATTTGGGCGATGCGGCAGTGGCAGCAAAGAACGGCTACAGCAATCGCAGCATTCCTGGCATAGGTTCAGCTTTGGTGCCTATTCCAGGCAAGCCTGATGAGTTTTATATGATGACAGACCGCGGCGTTAATTTTGATAACGTCAACGGCGCTGGCAAAGTGTTCGGCAAAAATTTCCCACTGCCAAATTTCACCCCAGCCATAGTGCACGTGAAACTTGTTCAAGGCAGCATAGAAGTCATTAAAGCCATTCCTCTTGTGGACAGTTTGGGTAAGCCTGTAACCGGTTTAAGTAACAATAAAGACGACGAAACGGCTTATTTAAACAACAGCAGTTCTGCTTTGCCTTTTAATCCAGCAGGCTTGGATACTGAGGCTTTACAACTGTTACCCGACGGTAGTTTTTTGGTGTCTGAAGAGTACGGCCCAAGTGTGGCGGTGGTGTCAGCCAAGGGGGAGGTACTCGTTCGCTACGTGCCGATTGGCAAAGCCTATCCAGGCGTGAAGTATCCAGTCAAAGCCATATTGCCGGCTATATATAAAGAGCGTAGAAGCAACCGCGGCTTTGAAAACATCAGCGTGACGCCAGACGGTAAAACGGCTTACGCAACATTACAAAGCCCTATGGGCAATGCGAAAGATAAAGATTACGAAAAAAGCCGGTTGATACGCGTGTTGCGTTTGGATATCAGCCAGCCGACTGATGCCAAAGTAAGCGGCATGTTTGTGTTATTGCAAAATGACAAGTCGGCTTACCCGGAAACCGACAAGCAAAAAGACCTGAAATTTTCCGATGCCGTGGCCTTTGAGCAAGATAAGTTGTTATTCCTAGAGCGCGCCAACAAAAAGTTTAAGCTTGTGGTGGCCGATCTAAGTGCAGCCAGCAATGTGCTGGATAACCCACACGCGACCACCTTGATAATGGAAAAAGAAGCGGAGAGTTTAGATAAGCTAGGCATCAAAGCTGCCACCATGCGCGAAGTGTTTGATAGCCGCGATGTGTTTTTCCAAATTGATACCGACAAATTAGAAGGTCTAGCCTTATTGAATTCCTCCGTGGTGGCCATCAGTAACGACAATGACTTTGGTGTGGGTGAAAACACCACTGCTTACCCAAGTAAAGTTTGGGTGTTGCGTTTAGGTAAAAGCGTCACTACCCCATAATCTGTATAAGCCAAATATCGAAGCAGGCTTTGTCTGCTAAACAAAAAAGCAAGCGCCAGTATGGGCCTGCTTTTTTGTTGCAAAAATACAACAAAAGCCCGCACTTATTCGATTAATTAAATGCCTGTCATCAAATTGTCATATTTGAAACACAAAATCACTCCCGTTAAGCAAACATATTATTTTTTAACGTATTAACTAGGGGATTTTGAATGAACATTAAACTACGTAGCTTAGTAGCAGCAACATTAGCAGGTTCAATGTTGATGGGCTTTGGCGTAAACGCCATGGCTGATTCAACGGACGATATTTTGAACGCATTGATTGCTAAAGGCGTATTAACTGAAGAAGAAGGTGCATTGCTATTAAAAGGCCGCACAGGTGAAAAAGAAGCTGCCGCCACCAAAAAAGAATCCGCAGTTTCACCTAAATTCAAAGACGGTTTGAGCTTTGAAAGTGGCGACGGTAAATTTAAAGCGCAAATCAACGGCCGTGTGCACGCTGACTACCGTTTCTTCAACCACAACGACAATGCTAATAACGCTGCACCAAGCAGCTCTACAGTGACTAACTCTATTAGCAATGCTGGTGTGCCAGATACCTACGATATTCGTCGTGCGCGTTTAGGCTTTAAAACATCTTTTAAAGACTATTACGAAGGTGAAGTAGTGGCCGATCTTTCTGCAACTTCAGCAAAATTGGATGTTGGTTTTATTAACGTTGCTTGGTGGAAGCCAGTGCAATTCCGTTTTGGTAAATTCAAAATGCCAATGAACTTGGAAGAATTGACCAGTTCAAACAACATCGACTACATGGAACGCTCATTTGTTAACCAATTAGCACCAGGTAAAGAGACGGGCGCAATGGTGCACGGTTCTCCATTCACCGGCGTTACCTATGCTTTTGCCACGTCAAACGGTGTAAAAGACGGCGGTGCTGAAGCCGAAGTGCGCGAAGACGGTAAAGATATGTATGGTCGTTTAACTGCAAACTTTGCTGAAATCATGGGTAACAAAAACATGGTAATGCATACCGGCGCATCGTTTTCTTCAGGCGATAGCCCAGAAGGCACAATTGGTTACGATGGCTCAACTGAAGCTAAAGGCGCTAAGTTTTTTAAAGCACCAGTATTGGCTAACAGTGCAGGCGCATACAGCGGCATCGATCGCACACGTTTAGGTTTAGAAGGTGCCGTAGCATATGGCCCATTTAAAGTTCAAGCTGAATGGTTGAAATTAAATAACGAGTTCACAACACCAACAGCCAGCTACGATTTAGACACAAAAAACATCTATGCTGAAGCGCTTTGGACCATAACCGGTGAAGCCTATGCAGACAACTACAAAGGTGGTGCTTTCGGTGCGCTAAAACCAGCTAAAGACTTTAATCCTAACAACTTCTCAGGCGGTTTATGGGAAGTGGGCGTGCGCTACAGCGAGTTCGATGCCTCTGACTACAATACAGACGGTATTGGTAAAGGTGTAGGTACGGCAGATGCTAAAGTGACTGGTGCGCAAGGTTTTGCTAAAGCCGATGCATGGACTGTGGGTTTGAAATTCTTACCAACGGCCAACACTAAATTTGTTTTAAATTACGTTACGACAGACTTTAAAAACGTAATCGGCGGTGCAACGGGTGGCGTTATTCTTAACCAAACTCGTGTAAACGACGAAAAAGCAGTTATTATGCGTGCGCAATGGATGTTCTAATCCATATGTACTAGTAAGTAATAAAAAAGAAAAGCCCGCATTTGCGGGCTTTTCTTTTTCTAAGAACACAGGAGTGGCGAATGTGAAAAGGCAATTTGTAGGGTTTATTTTGTGTGTCTGTAGTCAGTTCCTGCAGGCAGCGCCGGCCTACATCAAATCCCTTGATAACAATTGGCAGGTGCAGTCCATCCTGACGGTTGGTGAAGCGGCAGCAAATGGGTATGCCATGGTCGGTGTGCCAGACGGTTTGGGTGTGTATGCCAATACCGATGGCAGCATGTCTCTGTTGGTGAACCATGAGTTGGCAGCAAGCAAAGGGGCGGTGCGGGCCCATGGCCAAAAAGGCGCGTTTGTGTCGCGCTGGCTGATTGATGTGGAAAGTTTAAAGGTGGAAGGCGGTGAAGACCTAGTGCGAGCCAGTTTGCCCATAGGCGTGGTGCAGCCATTTAATCGCTTGTGCTCGGCCGATTTGGCGTCCATTTCGGCCTTTTATAATGCAGCATCAGGCAAAGGCTATGCCGGACAGTTATTTTTAAATGGGGAAGAAGACAAAGCAGGTGGTCGGGCCTTTGCCCACGCCTTAAATGGCATCAGTTACGAACTGGCAGACATGGGTCGCATCGCTTGGGAGAACGTGTTGGCTAATCCGGCTAGCGGCGATGCTACTTTAGTGATCGGTTTGGACGACATACAAAATGGTTTGCTACTGGTCTACCTTGGGCAAAAAAGCATAGAAGGGAATCCAGTCCAGCGCGCTGGCTTAGTGGGCGGGCAGTTGTATGCAATTAAAGTGGGGGGCGAACGCTTTAGTTTGGTTGCTTTGCCGAATCCGGCTAATTTAGACGGCAAGAGTCTAAGAGAATTAGCCATTAAATCCGGCGCTACGGTATTCGCCAGACCAGAAGACGGTGCTTGGGATACCCTAAATAACCGCGCATTTTGGTTTAACACCTCAGATAAGATAGGCGGCGACAGCCGCTTAAGTCAGTTGGTGTTTGATGACATACAAAACCCACAGGCTGGTGGCAGTGTCAGCACTAAAATTCGTGCCAGCGAGATAGGTGCAGAAATGTTGGACAACTTAACGGTGGATGCGGCAGGTCGAGTCTTGTTACAAGAAGACCCCGGTGAGGATAAACGCTTGGCGGCCATTTGGTTGTTTGATCCTAAAACCAATAAAAGCAGTAAGCTGTTTGAGGCCAATGCCGAATTGTTTCAATCGGGTGCCAATGCTTTTATGACCACTGACGAAGAGCATTCCGGCATCATAGAAGTGACGGATTTGCTACATAAAGCCTCGTGGTTTGATGCTAAGCGCCGCTATTACTTTGGCACCACACAAGTGCACAAGCCTCATGCGGACAGCAGCTTGGTTGAGTACGGTCAGCTGTGGTTGATTTCTGGCCCGGCTTTTTAAGGGTTGCTGGGCTGGCTTCATACAAAATACTAGTCTCAAGGTATAATCAAGTTGTCCCCAACTAACAGGAATGGCCCATGTACCAACACCCTTTACTCAATCGCGACAAAATGACGCCGCAAGAGGCGATGGACATTTTGATCGAGGGCAACCACCGTTTTACCAACAACCTCAGTGCCGATAAAAACATGCTGGGTTTGGTGCACATAACCAAAGATAGGCAGCACCCTTTTGCTTCAGTGCTCAGTTGCAGTGATTCGCGCGCACCGGTTGAAATACTCTTTGATCAAGCCTTGGGTGATATTTTTAGCGTGCGTTTGGCTGGCAACATCGCCTCCGATAAGTGCATAGGCAGTTTGGAGTTTAGCTCTAAGTATCTGGGTAGCAAATTGCTGGTGGTGTTGGGCCACACCGATTGCGGCGCCGTGAAAGCCGCTTGCGATAATTTCCGCGAAGGCCACATAGGCGAGATTATCAATTTAATTCGCCCGGCGGTGCGCATGGAAAAAACCACGGATAGCCAACGCGATTCTGGCAATGCCGGCTTTGTCGACAAAGTGTGCGCTTTGAACGTGCAGGTGCAAATCAACGAAATCATACACAGCAGCGACATCATTCAAGACATGCTGGCGGCTAAGCAGATAGGCATGGTCGGTGGCATTTATAATTTATCCAGTGGCGAAGTACGTTTTCTACCCGAGACTTTAATGCTTTAGAAAGCCTTAATCAGAACAAGGTATAATGCAGCCTTAATCGTTTTTAACCCTTTTTGAAAGTTGTTAACATGAGCCACAGGCAAGATACCAGCACATTGTTGCGCACCCTCAAGTTTTACCTCAACCCGAACGACGGACGTTACGAAGACCTCGCCAAAGGTAATCTCACGCGCAACGTCATCAAGGATTTAACCGCCGGTTTAGTGGTGGCTATGGTTGCCATTCCCTTAGCCATGGGCTTTGCCATGGCCAGTGGTTTGCGCCCAGAGCAGGGCATTGTTGGTGGCGCGGTTGCGGGTTTGTTGGGCGCCTTATTTGGTGGCAGCAAATACCAAGTTTACGGCCCAACGGCGGCTTACATCCCCATCATTGCCGGTTTAATGGCGACCTATAATCACAGCTTTTTGGTGTTGTCATCGATTGTGGCGGGCGTCATGTTGATGTTCACCGGCCTACTCAAAAAAGGCAAAGTAGTGACCTTGGTGCCGCATTCGATTGTGGTTGGTTTCACCATAGGCATAGCCGTGGTCATCGCCTTCTCGCAAATGGGGGAGGTGTTTGGCTTGCAACATAAAATCGGTTACGACTTCATCGGCCAAATCCAAAAAACCATAGCATACATGGGCGAAATGAATGTCTACGCGGTAATTGTGGCCTTGGCTACTTTTGCTATTTGTAAAGTGTTGATTAAAATTTCCACCTTCATTCCGGCACCGGTGTTTGGTTTGGGTTTGGGTTGGTTGGCGGCCGCTACTTTTTGGAAAGATAAAGGCTTGGTGCTGATTAAAGATAAATACGGCAGCATCCCTACCGATTTCTGGAACATCACCATGCCGGCGCTTCCGGACATGACCACCGGCCAAGTGTGGTTTGATTTAGCCTATTTTGCCGTGGCCATTTATTTTGTGGCAGCGATTGAAAGCCTTTTATGCAGCCGCATGGCCGATCGCATGGCCAACAACCAAGGCGTGCCGTTTAACCCCAATAAAGAATTATGGGGCCAAGGCATGGTGAACATCTTCACGCCTTTATTTAACGGCTTTCCGCACACCGGTGCTTTAGCCCGCACCGCGGTGAATATCCGTTTAGGAGCCGTCTCGCCATTGGCCGGCATTGCCAAATTCAGCTTTAAATTGTTATTGGCGGCCTACCTAGCCACCTATTTGGAGCAAGTACCCATGGCCTGCATAGGCGGCATATTGCTTTACGTGGCATCCGGCATGGTGAAATGGAAAGAGATAGAAGAAGTGTTGGAAATGAAGAGCCGCTTTCACTTTTGGTTGATGATCTACACCGCCATCATGGTGCCGCTGACCGGCTTTTTAACAGCAGTGTTAAGTGCCATTGCAATCTTTGTCGTGGCTGTCTTGATGAAGCAAGTGCCTTTGCATCACTCTAAAGAAGACGCGGTGGAATTGGATTTAGCCGAAACCAATTAAACGTTGAGCTAGATTTTTAAAACTTCACCACAGAGACACAGAGGCACGGAGAAAACCTAAATAACAGCGCGACTGCGTAAGATTCGTTCTCGCGAGGCATAAATTTAAAATAGCTAAATCACTGATTGTATTTGATCTTCTCTGTGCCTCTGTGGTGAGCTGTCTTGACTCTGTTTTAGTTTAGCGATGCCCTTCTTTCGCCATGTTGATGCTGTATTTAGGGATCTCCACCACCAAGTCTTCATGGCCCACCCGGGCTTGGCAAGATAAGCGCGAATGCGGTTCCAAGCCCCAGGCTTTATCCAGCAAATCGTCTTCTTCGTCGCTAGATGGGTTCAGCGATTTAAAGCCTTCTCGAATAATCACGTGGCAGGTGGTGCAAGCGCAGGCCTGATCGCACGCGTGGTCTATGTCTATGTGATGATTGAGCAACACATCGCAAATGGAGTCGCCGCTATTGGCCTCGATGGCCGCGCCATCAGGGCAGAGTTCGACGTGGGGTAATACGATAATTTGTGGCATGCTGTTTCCTGTTCACTGGGTCGGTAAAGGTGACCTAGAGTTTAATCTCATCTAAATTTTTGCCGCTTAAAGCGCGGCTGACACTGGCATTCATGCGCGCCGCGGCAAAGGCCTCGGTGGCATGGTTGAGTTGGTCTACGCCTTGGTTAATGGCGACGGCATCGTCGCCTAGACTCAGTGTTTGCAGTCTGGCCATTTCGGCTTGGATAGCCTGTTGTTCGTTTGCCGTGATCAGCTCGCCATCCTGCTGCAAGGCTAATTCTACCGCGCTAAGGATGGCGCCGGCGTTAACCCTTGCTTCGGCTAGCATGCGGGCTTTTTTATCCATCTCGGCGCTACCAAATGAGGATTTAAGCATGCTGGTAATGGCTTCTTCGCTCAAGCCGTAAGACGGTTTAACCACCACGTGCGCTTCCACGCCGCTGGTTTGTTCGCGCGCCGTGACTGAAAGTAAGCCGTCGGCATCCACTTGAAAGGTCACCCGTATGCGCGCAGCGCCAGCGGCCATGGCCGGTATGCCACGCAATTCAAATTGCGCAAGCGAGCGGCAATCCGCGACCAATTCACGTTCGCCTTGCAGCACTTGTATGCTCATGGCGGTTTGACCGTCTTTGTAGGTGGTGAAATCTTGCGCACGCGCTACCGGCAGGGTGCTGTTGCGCGGAATGATGCGCTCCACCAAGCCCCCCATGGTTTCTAAACCCAGTGATAAAGGCGTCACGTCGAGTAACAATAAATCCTGGTCGCTGCGGTTGCCGACTAAGGTGTTGGCCTGTATCGCCGCGCCCAAGGCGACAACCTTGTCTGGATCAAGATTGGTTAGTGGGATTTGTTTAAAGTAGGCTTCAACCGCCAAACGCACTTGCGGCATGCGCGTGGCGCCGCCGACTAAGACCACGCCCTTTATGTCATCCAGGCTTAATTGGGCGTCGCGCATGGCTTTGCGGGTTGGGCTTAAGGTTTTTTGCACCAATTGCTCGGTGAGGGCGACAAATTCATTGGCGCTTAAAGTGGTGTCTACCAGCACGCCGTTGCTTAATCGGCAGACGATTTGCGCCTCGTGGTTATCGGTTAACCATTCTTTGGCTTGACGGGCTTTGGTCAATAATAAGCGCGTGTCTTGCTCGCTAAGCGGCGTGAAGTGAGGGGTCGCCTCGCGTATCTTGTCCAGCACCCAGCAATAAATGCGGTGATCAAAGTCGTCGCCGCCTAGGGCTGAATCGCCATTGGTGGCCAGCACTTCAAAGACGCCTTGGGTGAGTTTAAGAATGGACACATCAAAGGTGCCGCCGCCCAAATCGTAAATGACAAAAGTGCCTTCGGCGGCATTGTCTAGGCCGTACGCCACGGCTGCGGCGGTCGGTTCATTGAGTAAGCGCAACACATTGAGGCCGGCCAAGCGAGCGGCATCTTTGGTGGCTTGGCGTTGGGCATCATCAAAGTAAGCCGGCACGGTAATCACGGCGCCGGTTAATTCGTCGCTGCCGGCTGGTATGCCTAAGGATTTTTCAGCTCTGGCCTTGAGGGTTTTTAACACTTCTGCCGAGATTTCGATCGGGGTTTTAAGGCCGGCACGGGTTTTTAACTGTATTAGTTTGGCTTGCTCAGTACTGTCGACGAAATGGTAGGGAATGTGTGCACGGTTGGCGATGTCGCTTAATGAGCGGCCCATAAAGCGTTTGGCTGAGGCGATGGTGTTGGCTGGGTCCGCGCTTTGCTGCGCTTGCGCATCGTGACCAACCACCACAGATCCGTCAGGCATGTAACGCACTACCGATGGTAATAGAGCGTGGCCGTGCTCGTCTTGTAAGACCGTGGCCATGCCGCTTTTAACCGTTGCCACCAAGGAATTGGTGGTGCCCAAATCGATGCCTATCGCCAACTTGTGTTGATGCGGTGCAGCGGATTGCCCAGGTTCGGAGATTTGTAATAATGCCATTTAAATGCTTTCACCACAGAGACACGGAGTCACAGAGAAAATCTTATTCAGGTTTGAATTTAACCGTTCGTACTGGGCTTGATGAGGTTTGTCTGCTAAAAGCTTAGTCGATTGAGGGTTACTCTGTGACTCTGTGTCTCTGTGGTGGGTGTTGTTTTTCATACTAATGCATCTATCGCTTGAGCTATGTCTGCGCACACTTTATCAATAAAAACCAGTTTACGGGTGGTTTCGCTGGCCGCTGGGTAGTCTTTTTTGTTGTCGATTAAATCCGTCAGCACGGCTTTCAAATTATTGGCTTCGGCTTGCATCTCATCAAACAGGGCTTCTAGGCTAGCAATGTTTTTAGCCATGCTGGCGTCTTCTAGGGCTTCCCGCCACTCCATTTGTTGCATTAAAAAGTCAGCCGGCATGCTGGTGTTGCTGTCATTCAAGCTGTCTATGCCTTTGAGTTTAAGTAAGTATTCAGCGCGTGTAGCGGGGTTTTTTAAGGTGAGGTAGGCCTCGTTCGCCAGCATGGCCAATTGCATGGACTGGCGCTGTTCGGTCGGCGCGGCCGTGACATAACGATCCGGGTGAGCGCTGGCTTGGATACGACGGTAGGGCGTTTCCAGGGCGCTTAGCGTGAGGGCAAAGGTTTCCGGTAATTCAAACAATTGAAAATAATTCAAACTCACACTGTGAAGCTTTCACCGCAACCGCATTCGTCTTTGACGTTGGGGTTGTTAAATTTAAAGCCCTCGTTGAGGCCTTCCTTGCTGAAGTCCAATTCGGTGCCATCGATGTACACCAAGCTTTTTGGGTCAACGATGATTTTTACGCCGTGGCTTTCAAAGGTGGTGTCTTCCTCGTTCAGGGCGTCGACAAATTCCAAAGTGTAGGCCATGCCTGAGCAGCCGGTAGTCTTCACGCCCAAGCGCAGGCCCAAGCCTTTGCCGCGGTTGGCTAAGAATTTTTCCACGCGCTCGGCAGCGGTGGCCGTTAAAGTAATGGCCATTTATGCTGCCTCTTTGGCCGCTTGTTTGGCCTTGATGTCCGCCACAGCCGCTTTAATCGCGTCTTCAGCCAATACCGAGCAGTGAATTTTAACCGGTGGCAAAGCCAGTTCTTCGGCAATCGCTGAGTTTTTAATGGCGTAAGCTTGGTCTATGGTCTTGCCTTTTAACCATTCGGTTACCAAGGAGCTGGAGGCAATAGCCGAACCGCAGCCATAGGTTTTGAATTTTGCGTCTTCAATGATGCCGTCGTCGCTGACTTTAATCATTAATTTCATCACGTCACCGCAAGCCGGTGCACCTACCATGCCGGTGCCGACATTTGGGTCGTTCTTATCCAATGTGCCTACGTTGCGTGGGTTTTCGTAGTGGTCTAGTACTTTGTCTGAATATGCCATTTTAATTCTCCTGTACATCTAAAATAAACTGCAAACTCATCGTTAACATCGCCGTGATTTTGCTGTTTATTTTCAATGCTTATAGCTATTAAATTTCAATTAAATTAATGCGCTGCCCATTGCACTTTGCTTAGGTCTATGCCGTCTTTGAACATTTCCCACAGTGGGGACAATTCCCTTAATTTATCAATTTTGCTTTTCATTAAATTGATGGTGTAGTCCACGTCCGCCTCGGTGGTAAAGCGACCGATGGAGAAGCGGATGGAACTGTGTGCCAATTCGTCTGATCGACCCAGTGCACGCAACACGTAGCTGGGCTCCAAGCTGGCCGAAGTACAGGCCGAGCCACTGGATACGGCGATGCCTTTTACCGCCATGATCAAGGACTCGCCTTCCACGTAGTTGAAGCTGATGTTTAAGTTGTGCGGCACGCGGTGTTCTAAATCGCCGTTCACGTAAACCTCTTCCATGCTTTGTAGGCCGTTTAGCAATTTGTCGCGTAAGCGGCGGATGCGGGTGTTTTCTTCCGCCATTTCTTCGCGTGCCAATCTAAACGCTTCGCCCATGCCGACAATGTGGTGCGTGGCCAACGTGCCTGAACGCATGCCGCGGTCGTGGCCGCCACCGTGCATTTGCGCTTCGATACGGATGCGCGGTTTACGGCGCACGTACAATGCACCTATGCCTTTAGGGCCATAGGTTTTGTGTGCGCAAAAGCTCATTAAATCGACCGGCAACTGCTCCAAATCGATGGCCACTTTACCAGTGGCTTGTGCCGCGTCCACGTGAAAGATAATGCCATTTTCACGGCACAAATTACCGATTGCTACGATGTCTTGGATCACACCGATTTCGTTGTTCACCAACATCACCGACACCAACACGGTATCGGGGCGTATCGCCGCTTTTAATTTGGCTATATCCAGCAAGCCGTTGGGCTCTGGGTCCAAATAGGTGGCGCTAAAGCCTTGGCGTTCTAGTTCGCGCATCGGATCGATCACCGCTTTGTGCTCGGTGGTCAGGGTGATCAAGTGCTTGCCTTTTTCGCTGTAAAAATTCGCTGCGCCTTTAATGGCCAAGTTATTGGATTCGGTCGCGCCAGAAGTCCAGACGATTTCGCGTGGGTCGGCGCCAACCAACTTGGCCACTTCTAGCCTGGCATTTTCCACGGCTTTTTCTGCAGTCCAACCGTAAGGGTGGCTGCGTGAGGCCGGGTTGCCGAAATGCTCGCTAATGTAGGGTATCATTTTTGCGGCTACGCGCGGGTCCACCGGTGTGGTGGCCGAGTAATCCAAATAGATTGGGTACAAGCCCTCTTCGGAACCGCTGACTACTGACATTTCTACTGTTGCTGACATGCGTTTATTTATCCTTAACTGGTGTTAATTTAAGACTGCTGTTGCGTTCAACATTAAGCCGCCATCGCGCTTAGTTGTTTTAATCGAATTACTTCTTGCTGCAAGTGCTGTAAAAAGTCCGCCACTTGCTGCGCACTATTTTGTGTTCCTAAGCTTACTCGCACGGCACCGCGTGCTAACTCTTCCTGCACGCCCATGGCCAACAACACGGCGCTGGGTTCGGTGCTGTCGCTGGAGCAAGCTGAGCCACTGGCCACGGCGTAGCCTTTACGATCCAAGGCCACGACCAAAGTTTCACCCTCTATGCCATCCACGGCAAAAAAGCTGGTGTTGCTCAAGCGGGTCGACTGTGCGCCGAAAATGCTTGCGTTCATCGCCGCCAAGCCGGCTTCCAATTGTGTTCTAAGACTTAGGGTATGGCTTTGGTAGTCGGCCAATTGTTGGCTAGCCAGTTCGCAGGCCAGGCCAAAGCCGACTATCGCCGCCACATTTTCCGTGCCACTGCGCAAACCGCGCTCTTGCCCGCCCCCGTGCAACAAGGGCTGTATGTCCACGCGCTTATCTAAAATCAGCGCGGCAGCGCCTTGTGGGCCGTGCAGCTTGTGGCTGGAAACCGTCATGGCATGCACGTTTAATTCATTGAAATTTATATCTATTTTTCCTAGGGCTTGCACCGCGTCGGTGTGCATTAAACTGCCATGCGCGCGAGCCAGTTCCGCCAGTTCCGCCACGTCCTGCAGCACGCCGGTTTCGTTGTTGGCCAGCATGACCGACACCAAACTGGTCGGCTGGATTAATTGCGATTTCATTTCAGCGCGATCGACTTTGCCATGGCTGTCCACCGCGATGCTATTGCCAGTGTGACCTAGTGCACGCATGGCAGCGGCTGAGCGAGTCACACAGGGGTGCTCGATCGCACTAGTTAAAATTTGCCCTTGCGGCAGGTAATCAGCCAGGCCTTTAATGGCTAGGTTATTAGCCTCGGTGCCGCTGGCCGTAAACACCACTTGCGCGGCTTGTGCGCCACAGGCGCGGGCCACTTGCTCGCGCGCTTGCGCCACCGCTTCACGGGCGGCACGACCAAATTGATGGCGGGTGCTGGGGTTGCCACTTTGCGTGCGCATCCACGGCAGCATGGCGTCTAAAACGCGAGCGTCTATCTGCGTGGTGGCGTTGTGATCAAAGTAAACGTGGCTCATGGCTTACGCGCTGACCGTGCCTGCATTGGGGATATTTTCAGAGTGGCTGCGTGGCACCATGGTTACCACTTGCTTGTTTTTTTGAGCTGCCACCATGTCGGCTAAGCTGATGCCGGCCAAGTAATCTAAAGTTTTGCTATTGAGTGTGGCCCACAAATCGTGCGTCATGCAGCGACCTTCGTCACGGCAGTTTTCATGGCCGCCGCATTGCGTGGCATCAATTTGCTCATCGACCGCGTTGATGACATCGGCCACGGTAATGTCGGTGTAGTTTTTCGCTAACTTGTAACCGCCACCAGGGCCGCGCACGCTGCTCACCAGACCTTGCCTACGCAAGCGACTAAACAGCTGCTCTAAATAAGATAAGGAGATTTTTTGTCGCTCGCTGATGCCAGCCAAAGTGACCGGCTTGATTTCGCTGGGCAAGACGCCTTTTGTCATGGCGTCGTGCGCCAAGGATTCGTGAAGCGCCAGGTCCAGCATGGCGGTAACGGCAAAACGGCCTTTGGTGGTGAGTTTCATGACTTTAATAGCCCTCTATAATTGTCAAGTATTCTATAATACCCGATAACTTTAGTCAACTATTTGGCCGGCCATTTTTTAGGTCGTTTTGCTAAGCGGCCGTGCTATTTTTTCGTGCTGGTTTTCTTTGCGGGGGCTTTATTAGTGCTGGGCTTCACGTCAAACGCGCTGGCCACCTTGCTGTCGGCTTGCGCATCCACGGCTAATAACTGCAGTTGCAGGGTCATCTCAGCCAACTTCAGCTCTTGCTTAGCGCTTTTTTCCATTAAGGCTTGCAAGGCGATAGCCATGGCTTCGTGGTTGAATTTCTCGTTGTCGTCCACCACCGCGTAGGCGGTAAAGCTGGTGGTGTCGGCTTCGGCCTTTTTGGCAACGGGCGCTTCTTCTAATATGCGCGCTGGTATGCCTATGGCCGTGGCATTGGCTGGCACGTCTTTCACCACCACCGCGTTTGAGCCCACTTTGGCACCGGCACCCAAAGTGATCGGGCCTAAAATTTTAGCGCCGGCCCCGATGACCACGCCTTTTTCTAGGGTGGGGTGGCGTTTGCCTTTGTTCCATGAAGTGCCGCCTAGCGTCACGCCGTGATAGAGCGTGCAGTCGTCGCCTATGATGGCGGTTTCGCCTATGACCACGCCCATGCCGTGATCGATGAAAACGCGGTGGCCTATGCTAGCGCCCGGGTGTATCTCGATGCCGGTTAACCAACGGGCCAAGTGCGAGCTAAAGCGCGCTAGCCAAAACAAGCGTTTTTGCCACAAGAAATGCGCCACGCGGTGCATTAATAAAGCGTGCACGCCGGGGTAGGTGGTGAGGATTTCCCAATGCGTTCTGGCCGCGGGGTCGCGCTCAAATACAATGGCAATGTCTTCTTTTAAATGATCAAACATAATTCAGCCTTCTTAACGATTTCTCTTGCTAGGTTGCCCGCAGCTTGTTGCGCGGACTAACCCTCAATACTTATCGTGTTTTTTTGGGGTGACGGTTAACGTTAGTATGCCACGTAACAAATTAACTTCTTCTTTCTCTAAGCGAATTCTGGCATAAATCCGCCGCAAGCGTTCCATCAGTTTTTTCGGTGCTTGCGGATTTAAATAGCCTATGTGCAGCAGCGTTTCTTGCAGGTGTTGGTAAAAGCCTTCCACGCTTTCTATGCTGGCATACACCGGTGGCGCGTGCGGGCTCAGGTTATCGTCTTGCAAGTTTTGTTTTTCCAGTGCGGCCATTCTTAATTCGTAACACATAATCTGCACTGCGGCGGCTAAGTTGAGCGAGGAGTAAGCTGGGTTGGCTTGTATCATCGCCAAGAGTTGGCATAAATCCAGCTCGGCATTCGATAGGCCACTCATCTCGGTGCCAAACACCAAGGCCACGGTTTGCGTGGAGGCCACATCTATCGCCGTGTGTGCCGCACTTCTAACGTTGACCAATTCGTGGGACAAGCCGCGTTTACGCGCGCTCATGCCTATGGCGAAGGCGCAGCCTTCCAGCGCTTGGGCCAAGGTTTCGGTCACCACCGCCTGCTCCAATAAATCGGCCGCCCCGGTGGCCAGTGCCGTGGCGTGCGCATCGGGGAAGCTATCCGGTTTAACCAAATACAAATGCTGCAAGCCCATGGTTTTCATGGCGCGTGCGGCCGAACCTATGTTGCCAGGGTGGCTGGTTTGGCATAACACCACACGGAAATTGTGCAGTGGGGCTAGAGCTGGGCTATCGATAGTGGCTGACATGAAGGGTACCGTTAAAACGCTAGTTTAGCACCGATGGCCGTAAAGGCGCCACGCGGGCTGGCATGGCTTAAGCGCTTTGGCGTTCTTGCTTGCGTTCGATTAAGCCGGCCATCAGCTCTTTCATTTCCCAAAACGGTATGGGGTTTTTGCTGTACAAGCGCACGCGCTTAGGCAGGCTGCCTTTGGCGGCGATGTCGTCGGCGCTTAAATTAGTCACGGCGACAATGCCCATGTCGCTGAAAGCGTCGTTGCCGCGCAAGGCTTTGAGCATGGCCAGCGCGTCAATCTCGCTTAGGTTTAAATCGGTCATGAGTAAGTCTGGTGTTTGCAAGCCAAGGGCAACCATGGCTTCAATAGGATGGGCTGTCATTTTTAGATCGACGGCCAAGCCCCAGCTTTTGATGGTTTGACGGTATAGGCTTTGCGTGGCTTCGTCTTTTTCGATGATCAGCACGTGCAATTTAGAATCGTCGCTGTGCTGGGTCTTTTTATGGCTGGCGCGGCTGGCGGTCATGCGGTTGAACGAGGCGCGAGTAATGCGTCTGTGGCCACCGGGTGTTTTCCAGCCTTCTAACGCGCCTTGCTCCACCCAAAGCTGCACCGAGCGTATGGTCACGCCCAGTTCTTTGGACACGTCACTGGTGGTCATCAAATCGAGTGCTTTTAATGCGAGTTTTTGGGTTGCCATGGACGCTGCTTTGCTTGCTTAACATAGAGTAGGGTGAAGGAAGGTCGGCCATGGCTTAAGCTAGATTGTTGATGCGGTCTTTGAGCAGCTTGCTTGGTCTAAAGCATGGGTAAGCCGACGTTTTATGTTGAATTTGTTCGCCGGTTTTCGGGTTTCTAACCGTGCGCGCTTGCCTGGTTTTAGTGAAAAACGTGCCAAAGCCACGAATCTCAAATTTATTGCCTGTACTTAAATGGTCGCCCACAAAATCAATTAGGTTGTTGATACACGTCAAGCAATCTGCTTCCGATAGATAGGAAATTTTTTCTTTGATGTTAGTTACTAACTCAGATTTAGTCATGGCGATTCCGGCTACTAAGGATTTACTGTGTTGCGTCTTAAGGCAGGCTACAATTATTGGCGATTTTTTAAGTAGGTTTATATTATCAGATATTTACTTATTAGATTTATCACTTAAAGAATGATTAATGCTATTTATATTATTTATTTTCAAAGCACTGCATTAAAGCCTGGCGCGGTTAGGTCATAGGTTTATTTAAGAAATCGTATTAAAATAACTCCTTAAACGTTCTTTAACCCGCCAATTCATTCAGCCAAGCTAAGCCGTTGCGCTTAAGTTGGCTTTGGTATAAGCCACAGATTCGAGACACTATGCATCCCATGCTATCTAATGCAGTAAAAGCTGCCCGCCGTGCTGGAAACATCATTACACGCGCATCCGAGGATATCGGCGCCCTTAAAATTCAGATTAAGACCTATAACGATTTTGTCACCGAAGTTGATAAGGCGGCTGAGCAAGCCATCATCGATACCTTAAAAGAGCTCTACCCTACTCACGGCTTTTTGGGGGAGGAGAGCGGTGAATCGAATGCGCAGTCTGACTTTATTTGGATTATCGATCCATTGGACGGCACCACGAATTTCTTGCACGGTTTGCCGCAATATTGTATTTCGATTGCCCTGCAGGAGCGAGGTGTCTTGACACATGCGGTGATTTACGACCCCAATCGCAATGATTTATTCACGGCCACCAAAGGCCGCGGCGCATTTTTAAACGACAAGCGCATCCGTGTTACGCAGCGCAGCAAATTGCAAGAGTCCATCATCGGCACTGGGTTCCCATTCCGTGATTTCACGCATTTGGACACTTATTTAAATATGTTTAAAGACATGATTAAAAAGACTACCGGATTACGTCGCCCGGGATCAGCGGCGCTGGATTTGGCTTACGTGGCCGTGGGCTGGTACGACGGTTTTTGGGAAATAGGCTTATCTACTTGGGACATTGCTGCTGGCGGTTTAATCGTGCAAGAAGCGGGCGGCATAGTTGGTGACTTTGAAGGCAACGAAGATTGGCTTAAAACTGGTAACATCGTCGCCGCCAACCCAAAAATATTCGGTCAAATGCTGCAAACTTTAGCACCGCATTTAACCGACAATTTGAAATCGTAAGGGTCAACCTAGATCGTGGTGTGTTCTGAGAAAATAACTAAAAACTAAATAAGCTGCCGTGAGCCAACTGGTTAATATGTTGACGTGGAGAATGTTGCTCAAACTCGCGCATAATCAGTGATTCTTGATCGGGTTTCAGGTGGGTAATAAATACCTCGGGATCGCTGTTCAGCAAAGCTAAATCTTCGCAAAGCATTTTCGGGTTGTAGTGCTTGGCAGCAAGTGTTCGCGCTTCTTCACTGTCAACAAATGATGTTTCAATAATTAAATATTTTAGCAGTTTGGCTCGATTAAGTGCGGCCCAAAAAGGTGCGTGGCTAGTGGTGTCGCCTGAATAAACCAAAGAGCCGGCACCGGAATCGAGCAAGTACCCGACTGCCGGCACTGTGTGATTTGCAGGAATGGCCGTTATGGTGCGTTGGCTTAGCTGTATTGATTGGCCTGCCACTATGCTTACAAAACTTACGCAAGGTTCGGCCTTGCTAGGCAATTCAGTAAAGTCTGGCCATATTACCCAATTAAACAAATGTTGTTTAATGCTGGAGATGGTTTCTGCCAAGGCATAAATGTAAATTGGCTTGTTTCTCAAGCCTTGAACGGTGTCGGCAATCAGTGGGATGCTGAGTATGTGGTCGATGTGGCTGTGGGTTAAAAAGACATGATCGATTTTTGCTAATGCGTCTATGGACAGATCGCCTACGCCCGTTCCTGCGTCGAGTAGAATGTCCTCGTCGACTAAAAAAGAGCTGGTTCTCAGCGTTCCACCAATGCCCCCACTGCAGCCTAATACCTGAATTTGCATAGCAGCCTGTGTCACCTCAATAATACAGTCATTGTAATGTGCCATGACTAATCTCACAACAATCAAATTAAGACTATCTTTGCTGGGTGGAAACGATATAAAATTTGAGCGTTGCATTTTATTTGGCTGCATAAAGTATGGCAAGTCCCGGTAGCGAAATGCTAGAAAAAATACCTTTGCTTCAGGCGCTCGAGCCCGAATTATTAGCGCAATTGTCTGCGGTTATGCAGTTAAAGGAGTTGGCTAAGCAAGACTATTTAATGCACAAAGGTGACCGTGGCGATGAGCTTATTTTCTTGCTACAAGGCCGCTTGCTGGCGGTTGATGTAACCTCCGAAGGTAAACAAACCGGCCTTAACTTTTTAACCCCAGGCGACTTCTTGGGGGAATTGGCGATCATAGATGATTTGCCTCGTTCAGCATCGGTGGTGGCAATCGCACCTTCATTGGTCGCTTTGTTGCCTAAGTTGCATGCTAAAAAAATGATCTTTGAGAACCCCCTTGTTGCTGAAAGAATGTTGCGCCACATTTCATTAAAGTTGCGTGCTACCACCGATTTTCGTGCGCTGCTTGGCATACCTAATGCCTTTCAGCGTGTCCTGAGTTTGATGGAAATGTTGGCTAAGCCCGATCCAGGCAAGCTTATGACTATAGAGAATATGCCCACTCATGAGCAAATTGCCCTTATGGTCAACACCAGTCGCGAGACTGTCACGCGTGCCTTTCAAGTGCTCAATGACGAGCAAGTGGTAGAAAAAGATAACCGCCGTTTAATTATTCGTTTCCCCGATAAGTTGCACATCATTATTCAGCGTATCGCACAGGAAAAAAGGCTTTGAGAGTCGGCCTTGCTATGAATTGGCCGCGCTTGATTTTGGTCAGTTCAGTTGTGTTCTTGATGGGCCTTTATGTCAGCTTACCCAATAGTCCGTATAAGAAATTAGAGTTTGCCGCCTACGATCAAATGGTAGCTTGGGGGCCTGCTGCACGAAGCGATCAGCGCATCATCTTAATAGATATAGACGAAAAAAGTTTACGTGACGTGGGCCCTTGGCCTTGGCCTAGAAAGCAAGTGGCTACCCTCATTAGCCAAATTACTCAGAACTATCAAGTGGCATTGCTAGGGGTAGATATTGTTTTTCCGGAGGCTAAAGACGGCGATGCTCTGTTAAAAGCCGCGCTCAATCAACCGAACGTGGTATTTAGTCAGGTTTTGGATTTTTCAGAGGCATCGCAAAATCAAGTTGGGCAATTAGCCGGTTTAAGTCCTGTCCAGGATGCCAGTCTGTTTCATCCTGTCACAGGCTACATTGCCAATCATCCCAATTTGCTGCAAGCCGATTCACAAATTGGCCACATCAGCCCCTTGATTGACGCCGATGGTAAGGTGCGCCGCATTATTCCTTTAGCTTGCGCCCCTATTGGCTGCACCACTGCGTTAAGCTTGCGTATGTATCAAGCCCTGCATGGCGCAAAGCAAATGCATGGTCAGATCAACAAAAAAAACCTGCAGTTAAGCCTAAGTAGTGGCGAAATCTTAACCCTACCTTTGGATCAAGAGCGCGCCATGCCTATCCCTTATCGGGTGAGGGTGGGTGGCTTTGATTACGTATCGGCAAGCGATGTGCTAAGAGGTCGAGTGGCGCCAGCCACGCTCAACAATGCTGTGGTCTTGTTGGGAAGCACGGCATTGGGTTTGGGCGACCATGTTGCCACGCCTACCCACAGCATTGTACCTGGCTTAGAGATACACGCGCAGTTGGTGTCGGCCATGCTAGATCAAGACTTTATCACGCCCCAGTACGGATGGGCTTGGCTGTTGGTCCCCTGCCTGTTGATTGTCTTGTTTTATTTGCTTTGGCCATGGCGCAACACCAAAGGGCTAATCATATGGATGACTTTGAGTGGTGGTCTGGTAGTGGCGGTATCCATTATCTTATTCATGCAGCGCGGTTGGTGGATTCCTTTAAGTCCTATGCCATTGATGGTGGCGTTGTTAGGTGTGTTGGGTTTGGTGCTAGAGAGTATGCGGCTTAATCAGCAATTGCGGGTGGTGGCCCATCAGTTTAGTCGGTTTATTCCAGAAAGCTTGGTTAAGCGTTTAATCCGAGGTCGATTGGTGGGGCCAAGCAGTGATAAGCGCGAATTAACTGTATTGGTAGCAGATATGCGTGGTTTTACCGGCGCATCCGAAAGTAAGTCACCGGAAGCCGTGGCCGAATTGGCGCAGAAATGCTTAGACACCCTCACGCAAGTCGTTTACCAGTTCGGAGGCACCATAGAAAAATACTCGGGTGATGGCCTCATGGCGATTTGGGGTGCACCTAATTCTGATCCAATGCATGCAAAACATGCGGTTGAGGCTGGCATAATCATGCAAGAGAACATTGAAAATTTAGCCTCATGGTTTATTGCTCATGATTTCAAGCCCATGAAAGTCAGTGTGGGTATCAACACTGGCGAAATGGCGGTTGGCGTGTTTGGTGGGGATGCACATCTGGCTTGGACTGCCCACGGTGATGCGGTGAATGTGGCCAGCCGCATAGAACAGCTTACCCGAAATGTAAAAGAAAGCTTATTGATGGGGTGGAAGACGGCTGAGCTCTATGGTATGGATAAAGTTCGCTATTGTGGGGACCATTACGTGAAAGGCCGTCTCGGCTTGGTTGCGGTTTACACCCTAAAGTGATCCTTGGTTGTGTCGACATAAAAAATTTGCTATGACAAGGGGTTGGCGCGAAAATTTAGGTAAGAAAGTCAGTCTCAAACTAGAAAACCCTTAAAAGCTTGAAATTTCCCCCACCGACCCAATTTAAGAAAATGTGATTTGTGTCACAAAAATTTGACTGTCATTGGAGGATTATCTGAGGTGAGGTAAACCATGAAGTATGGCCTCCGTTGAATGGGATAAAAACGTTATAAAAGGCAATATGATTATTAAGTTGAAAAATACATTGTTGATTGTGTTGGCGCTAATGACCTTTGGGCTTGGCGTCAAGGCTAATGCTGGTAATCCAATGGACGTTGGCGAAGTTATTTTTACCATAGGTGAGGTTAAAGTACTTGGCAGTAATAGCAATGCGCCATTAAAACGCGGGGATGCCTTGGCTGTGGGTCAAATTTTACTCACGGGTAGCAATGGTCATGTGCATATACGCTTTATTGATCAAGCCTTCGTGAGTGTTCGCCCAGGCTCAGAGTTGCATATAGAGCAATACCTCTACGATCAGGCTGAGCCGGCAAATAACCGCATTAAATTTAAGTTGGTAAGTGGCACCTCACGCTTCATTACCGGCAAAGCGGGGCAAGCAGCTAAACAAAACTTTAGACTTAACACGCCTGTGGCGGCTGTTGGTATTCGTGGCACAGATTTTATAGCACAGGTAGCCAATGACGTAACGCGTGTTGCTGTGCAGCAAGGTGGGGTGGTTATCTCTCCTTATACCCAAAGTTGCAACGCCCAAGCATTGGGTGCATGTGACGGGGCGCAGTCGCGTTTTCTGGCGGGTAGTTTAACAGATGCATTTTTAGAAGTGAAAGCTCAGGGCGCCGTGCAATTGGTTCAAGGGCAAGGTAGGAAATCATTCGCGCTGCCCCGTCCTGAAGAGCCTGGTGTTAAAGCTGAGAATGGGGAAAAATCAACGGATGCTTTACCTGTCGGCATGAAGAGCACTCAGCAATTGATGTGGGGGCGCTGGTCTGCCAATGCGGCAACGCCTACGGGCTATGAGCTAATAGGCCAAAATGATGCTTTTGTGCTTTATCGGTCTATGGGGGACTTAAGCTTACCTTCAGTTGGGTATGTTAGTTTTCAGGTAAAGGATGCGCAGGTTTTTGGTCGTGAGGGCCATGGAACCTATGAAGATGCCACTATTACAAAAGCAAACCTCTCAGTAAATTTTGAAAAGATGCGCTACGCCACTAATTTTGATTGGCAATTCAAAGAGACTAAAGCCAGTCTTTATAGTCGTGGCACTATAACTGATACGGGGCGATTAAACGCAGATCGCGCAAACAGCAATATGTCAATATCAGGCGCATTTAGTGGGACGTCTGATGAGGCCGCCTATTTGTTCTCTAAAAAGTTTAGTAATGACCTTAATGCCTATGGCCTAATTCGCTGGCAACAGTAAAAGCTACCCCCAGGGACTACATGATATAATCTAGCCCCAAGATGAAAGTAACAGCCTCAATATTTTACACCCTTTTTTTTTGGGTACTTTTGCCCGCTCTATTGGGCTATCAAGCACAGGCTCAGCCCTTATCAGAAAATAATTTTGCAGTACTGGCAAGTGAAGTTGAGGCTTTAGTGCGTGCCGGCAAACCGCAGTTGGCTTTAGATCAGCTGGTGCGGGCGCAATCTCAGCAAGAAAATAATCCGGAATTCGACTATTTATTAGGCACTACCGCTTTAGCGGCAGAGTCACATGAAGTGGCTATTAATGCCTTAGAGCGAGTGGTATTGATGCAGCCTAATTTTGCCGGTGCATGGCTTGATTTGGCGATTGCTTATTTTCAGGTGGGCAATATTGGAATGGCCGGTCAACTCATTAATCATGTTGATGAAAACTTTTCTCCCCCAGCGAGCCTCAAAACTCAACTTGCCATTGTAAGAAAAAAGATTAATCAAGCACAGTTTATTAATGGCTGGCATGTTGATATAGGGGCGTTTGCTGGTCATGTTAAAAATGCAAACTACGGATTGCGCCAATCAAGCTTCCAGTTGACGCCCTCTGGGTACGCACCTATGGAGGTGATAGTTACAGGGGAAAACAAACCTCAAGATGATGATGCTATTGAGGTGCGTGCCGAGGCCTACCGTAAATTTGATTACGGTAATTTAGCTCATAGCGAAGTGCAGTTATCAATGCGTGCCAGGGAGTATGCCCAAGTGACAGCACAAAACTTTATAGACTTGTCTGCCTATGGTGCATATACGAAACCGTTGATTGGAAAAAAAGATTGGGATGCATCATCAGGTGTCATGTTAAGGCATCTGATGCTAGATGGTAAAAGCAAGGCAAGTTATGCCAGTTTTTTTACTGGTCTAAAAACCCATATTCAGCTGTGTAATGTTTCAGCAAGATTAGAGTTAGAGCATAGAAATTTTCAAGGGTCTGATGAATTCAACGCTAATATCCCATGGTTAGGTTTTGGTGCGGTCTGCCCCATAAAACAGGCCTCACTGGAAGCCTATTATCGCTATGGTTGGGATAATCCAGAAGGCGCCAGGCCAGGCGGGGTGACGATGCGACAAGAATCGTCTGTGCAGCTAAAGTGGCAGGCAAACAGTGCGTTACAGATGCGAGGGGTGGTTTATTACGCAAATTATAGTGATAAAAAAGGGTACAGTGAGTTGCTTGATCGTGGCCACCCAAAGGAAATACATCGCCTTGGGCAGCGGCTAGAGTTGGCTTGGATCCTGCCGCAGGCCAAACGTTGGTTGATGCAGTTGGAGTTAGATAATATGCAAAATAGGTCCAATATTGCCGTATCAGAC
>SXLB01000067.1 GCA_005777825.1 Methylotenera sp.
CAGACTGCTGCGCGGGACATTTAATAGCGGCCTTAATAAGCGCCTACGCTCATCGGCGGCAGCCATGCTGGCCAAGCCCTTTAAGCCAGCGCCGCGAAACAACTGCAGCAATAAGGTTTCAGCTTGATCGTCTTGGTGGTGAGCGCTAAGCACAAAATCCGCCTGCAGCGCATTATTAAATAAGGCATCGTAGCGCAACTGCCGGGCTTGGCCTTCTAGACCTAATTTACTTTGCTGATCCAATTGCACCTTGACGATGGTCAAAGGCACATTTAGGGCAGTGCATTGCGCTTGGCAGAAAGCGGCCCAACTGTCGGCGTTGGGGCTGATACCGTGGTGCACGTGCATGGCCTGCAAATCAAATGGCATGGTGGCTCTCGCCTGCGCCAACAGGTGCAACAAGACGCAAGAATCCAAGCCGCCACTCAAGCCCAATAACAGGCGTTGATTAGGCTTGGTGTGCTGGCTTAAAAAATACTGCAGATTGGTTTGCATGGAGGTGGCAGGAATGCCATCAATTGAAATGACTAGCGGCGGTGCTTAGACGACTGTCGCTAGGCCGCTAAAGCTTGACGCTGACGCGGGCTTTTTTCTCAGCCACTTCTTTGTATTGACCATAGCTCATCAAGCGCTCGTAACGTCTAACCAACAAAGCCTTAATGGATTTGGTTTTTAGCTTAGCCAATTCTTCTTTCAGTGCCACGCGTAGGTTTTCCATCACCACTTCTGGTGCGCGGTGCGAGCCACCCAAGGGTTCAGGGATGATGCGGTCTATCAGGCCTAAGCCTTGCAAGCGTTCAGCAGTGATGGCCAAGGATTCGGCTGCCACCGGCGCTTTGTCTGCGCTTTTGTACAAGATGGAGGCGCAGCCTTCGGGTGAAATCACCGAGTAGACGCCGTATTGCAACATGAGCAATTGGTCGACCACGCCCAATGCCAGCGCGCCACCTGAACCGCCCTCGCCTATGATGACGCCGATGATGGGCGTTTCCAATTCGGCCATGACGTATAAATTGCGTGCAATGGCTTCGGACTGACCGCGCTCGTCCGCGCCTATGCCAGGGTCTGCGCCCGGGGTGTCGATTAGGGTAATGACGGGGATGCCAAATTTTTCGGCCAAACGGAATAAGCGCAAGGCTTTGCGGTAGCCTTCAGGACGCGGCATACCGAAGTTGCGGTATTGCCGCTCTTTCACGTCACGGCCTTTTTGGTGGCCGATCACCATCACCGGTTGGCCATCTAGCCTAGCGATACCGCCCACAATGGCCGGATCATCGGCAAAGGCGCGATCACCGTGCAACTCTTCAAAATCGGTAAAAATAGCTTGTATGTAATCCAGGGTGTAAGGGCGTTGCGAATGACGGGCCAACTGCGAGATTTGCCAAGCATTTAAATTACCGTAGATGTCTTCCGACAGCTTTTTATTTTTCTTTTCCAGCGCGGTTAATTCTTTAGAGATATCCAATGCATCGTTGGCATCATGCGCGGCTTGCAAGCCTTCAATTTGGCTTTCTAACTCAGCAATCGGTTGTTCAAAATCCAAGTAACTAATTTTCATGTGCTTGACTCTACAATTTAAAGGTTTAAACCCTGCTTGGCAGCAGCGGGCTAATTATATAGGATTTTTACATTATCACGGCTTAACCACAAGCTTAAATCGGCAATCAAACTCTCCGCCAAGTCCACCCGCCAATCATTGCCCAGCATCAGTTCTACTCGGCCAGTATGGTTGTGGTAAGCCACTTTAACCGCGCAACCACGCTGCTCGTCCGAGGCATTTTTGCGGTACGGCTGCAACAAGGCTTTGAGTTTTTCTGCATCGACTTGACCGTTGCATGAAATCTTTAAAAAGCTGGCGCGGCTGTTACGCAAGCCGGATAAATCGTGCAGCTTTCTGGCGTTCACGCGTAAGCCACCGGAAAACTCATCGTGGCTAACGCGCCCTTCGACGATGATCAATTGGTCGTCTTTCAATAAGCCCTGATGCTGGGCTAACAGCTCGCTGCCCACCACCACTTCAATGCGGGTCGTGCCATCGTCCAAACCAACGATGGCCATTTTACCCCTACCGGTCATGCGCACGCGTATGCCAGAGACTATGCCTGCCAGCAATTGCGGCTGCTCTTTCGGACTTAAATTCGCCAAGCTGCTGCTAATGAATTGCCCCAAGTCTTTTTGGTAGGCCGCATACGGGTGGCCGCTGAAATAAAAACCCAAGGCGGCTTTTTCTTCCAATAAGCGCTGCTGCTCAGACCACTCAGGCACATTGGGCAAGACATTAACCGCGTTATCGGCCGCTTCACCAAACAAGCTATTTTGTTGATGGTTGGCGCTGTTTTGTTCGGCGGCGGCCATGGCCGTGGCCACCCCTGCTAACAAGGCATTGCGGTTAGGCTGCGCCGGATCCGGGCTCAATCTATCAAAAGCGCCAGCACGTATTAATGATTCCACCACGCGGCGGTTAACCTTACGCAAATCCAAGCGATTGCAAAAATCAAACAAATCTTTAAACGGGCCGTCTGCTTCACGCGCTTGCATGATCACTTCTATGGCCGCCAAGCCTGTGCCCTTCACCGCACCCAAACCATACAAAATTTGCTGTTTGTTTATAGGGGTGAATTTGAAATCACTGCGATTGACGTCGGGCGGCAACACTTCAATTTGATTGGGTCCGCAATCGTCATAGAAGGTATGCACGCTGTCGGTGTTGTTCATGTCGGCCGACAAGGTCGAGGCCAAAAAGGCCGCAGGGTAATGCGCTTTTAAATAGGCCGTTTGGTAGGCCACCAAAGCGTAGGCCGCGGCATGCGATTTATTAAAGCCGTAGCCGGCAAATTTCTCCAGCAAATCAAACAACTCGGTCGCCTGGCGCTCGGTCATGTTGTTTTTAACCGCGCCTTCAACAAAGGTTTTACGCTGGGCGTCCATTTCCTCTTGTTTCTTTTTACCCATGGCACGACGCAATAAATCCGCGCCACCTAGGCTGTAACCGGCCACTACCTGGGCGATTTGCATCACCTGCTCTTGGTAAACGGCAATGCCATAGGTCTCTTTCAAAATCGGCTCGGTCAAAGGGTGCGGGTATTCCACGCGCTGTTTACCGTGCTTACGCCGGCAGTAATCCGGAATCAAATCCATAGGCCCCGGCCTATACAAAGCCACCAAGGCAATGATGTCCTCAAAGCAATCCGGCATGGCTTGCTTGAGCATGTCTTTCATACCGCGCGACTCAAGCTGGAACACCGCCGTGGTGTTGGCGGTTTTTAATAAATGAAAGGTGGCTTTATCGTCTATAGGCAAGGTGGCAAAAGACAAGGGCGGCAGGCCTTCTAAGGCGCGCTGCTTATTGGCATTGAGCAGCGCCAATTCCAATATGGTTAAGGTGCGCAAACCCAAGAAGTCGAATTTGACTAAACCCACCGCTTCCACGTCGTCTTTATCGTATTGGCTGACCAAACTGCCGCCATCGGCTTGGCAATAAATAGGCGAGAAATCGGAAATTTTGCCCGGGGAAATCAACACGCCACCGGCATGCATGCCGACATTGCGCACCAGCCCTTCTAAGCGCAAGGCCAACTCCAGCAACTCCTGCAATTCCTCTTCTTTTTCACGGCGTTCGGCCAGTTGCGGTTCTTTTTCTAGGGCGTCGGATAAGGTGATGCCCAATTCCAAAGGAATCAGTTTGCTGATGCCGTCAACAAAACCGAAGGGCAAATCCAACACCCGACCCACGTCACGCACCACGGCTTTGGCAGCCATGGTACCGAAGGTGGCAATTTGCGACACGGCATCCAGGCCGTATTTTTGCTTAACGTAATCAATGACCCTATCGCGGCCCTCTTGGCAAAAATCGATATCGAAGTCGGGCATGGACACCCGATCCGGATTCAAGAAACGCTCAAACAGCAGCTTGTATTCCAATGGATCCAAATCGGTAATGCCTAAGCTGTAGGCCACCACCGAGCCCGCACCCGAGCCCCGACCCGGGCCGACCGGCACGCCGTTGTTTTTGGCCCAATTGATGAAGTCGGCAACGATTAGAAAGTAGCCGGCAAACCCCATCTGGTTAATCACCTGGGTTTCAAAATCCAAACGCGCTTCGTATTCTGGGGCTTTAGCCTGACGCAGGGCTGCATCAGGGTAAAGCACTTGCAGCCTGGTGACCAAGCCGCGACGCGCCTCGGACACCAAGTAATCGGTGAGGCTTTCGTTATTGGGCGTGGGGAAATTGGGCAAGTAGTTTTTGCCCAGAGTTAAACTCAAGTTGCAGCGCTTGGCGATTTCCACGGTGTTTTGCAAGGCATCCGGCATGTCGGCAAACAAATCGGCCAGTTGTTGCTGCGTTTTAAAATACTGCTCTGGCGTGAAGTGCTTAGGGCGACGCGTGTCGGCTAAAACATAGCCCTCGGAAATGCAGGTGCGCGCTTCGTGCGCCCTAAAGTCGTCTGGGCTAATAAATTGAATGGGCTGGGTGGCCACCAGCGGCAAACCCAAGCTATTGGCAATATCACGCGCCTGCGCTGTGTAAGCTTCTTGTTGCGCACTGGCATCCGTGGCCACACGCTGGACTTCCAAGTAATAGCGACCCGGGAACAAGTCATGCCACTCTTGGGCCAGTTTTTTGGCCAAATCTAAGTTGCCTTGCACGCATGCCTGCCCCACTTCACCCTGCATGGCACCAGAGAGCAAAATCAAGCCCTCGGTGCCGCATTCTTCAAACCAAGCGCGCTTAAATTCCGCCCGACCTCGGTGCTGATTGCTTAGGTAAGCACGGCTTAATAATTGGCATAACAACAAATAGCCGGCATGCGATTGGCAAAGCAGCAACAAGCGTGATGGCTGATCGCGGTTAAGCGGGTTTTCCAACCAAATGTCGCAGCCTAAGATGGGCTTTAAGCCCTTAGCGCGAGCAGCCTTGTAAAACTTGATAGCGCCGAATAGATTGTTTAAATCGGTTAAGGCCAAAGCCGGCATGCTGTCCGCACGCGCTTGCTGCACGTAGTCGTCTATACGCACGATGCCATCAACGATGGAGTACTCGCTGTGGCAACGCAGGTGCACAAAAGACGGGCTATTTTTGGCTGGGATTGAGCTGGACGACATAAGGCAAATTTTACCTTAATCGGCATCGATTTTTAGAAAATATTATGCAAAAATTAAAGCGAAAAAATGCGCCATACAAACGCTAAGTTTCGATTGTCTGCGCGCTAGAAAACCCGCATACTTGAGTATAGTTTTTTTCAAGCAAGCATTTATCTAACACGTCATTAAAAGGAACTAATCATGGCTAATCCCGTTACACTCAAAGGCGGCCCGGTAAAAATCGGTGGCAACTTTCCTGAAAAAGGCCAATCGGCGCCTAACTTCAACCTAGCAGACAAAGCACGTGCCGACGTCAGCCTAGAAAACTTTGCCGGCTTACGCAAAGTGCTCAACATTTTTCCCAGTATAGACACGCCAACTTGCGCGACATCGGTCAGAACCTTTAACCAATCGGCCGCCAAACTAAACAACACCGTGGTGCTGTGCATTTCAGCCGATTTACCGTTTGCGCAGAACCGTTTTTGTGCCGCTGAAGGCATAGACAATGTCAGCACCTTGTCGGCCTTTAGGCACTTAAACGAATTTGCTAACAGCTATGGCGTGGCGATATTGGACAGCAGCTTGGCCGGCCTAACTGCCCGCGCAGTGCTTGTTTTAGACGAAAACAACAAGGTATTGCACAGTGAATTGGTGTCGGAAATCACCAGCGAACCAAATTACCAAGCAGCATTGGCTGCCTTAAAATAGGTAGGAGCGGCGCCCTCGCCGCGAAAAGATGGATCGCGGCGAGGCGCCGCTCCTACAAATGCTTAAATGATAGACAGGATCGGGGCGATTCGCCGCTCCTACTCGTACTCGGTGTATTTAGCCCGGCTACCGCGGGCTTGCTCCACCGGGTATTTTTTTGCATTAAGGGCGATCTTTTGATTGGCCACTTCCAGTAAATCGATGTTCAAAACTTGCGCGATGCGTATCAAATAAACCAAGGTGTCGGCTAACTCGTGGCCAACTTGCTCGCGTTTTTCTGCAGACAATTGCTGGCTTTCAGCTGGCGTATCCCATTGAAAGTGCTCTAACAATTCCGCCGCTTCCACCATCATCGCCATGCTTAGATTTTTTGGCGTGTGAAATTGCGACCAATCGCGCTCGTCGACAAAGTGCTGAATTTTTTGTTTTAATGCCTCTAATGAATCCGCCATGATTTATTTCCTATTGCTGCCTGCCACCATTTTAATTTCAAATAAGCGGCATTCCAATGAGCCATTAAACAAAGGCGTGCGCTTGCTAGGCGTAAGTCGCATGAGCTTGGGCATGCTTAAGTCGTTGGTTAAAAAGTAGGTATGCCAACCGGCAAATTTGCGTTTGAGCGCCTCGGCCATTTTTGGGTAGAGTAAGGCCAAATCCTCGCCCTCGCCTATGCGCACGCCATACGGTGGATTGGCCACTAAGACACCCTGACCATCCGGGGCCGGCACATCAACGATGTCAAACTGAGACAGTTGCACGGCGGCCAACAAACCGGCTTCCTCCAAATTGCGTTTAGCGATGCGCACCGCGCGCAAATCGATGTCCGATCCGTATATCTTTTGAAACGACACCGGCTTCACTTTTGCTGCCGCTTGGCTTTTAAGCTTTTGCCAAATAGCCGGCTCAAAATTATTGAGCTTTTCAAACGCAAAGCTGCGTTTATGGCCGGGCGCAATGTCCAACGCCACCATGGCGGCTTCCAACAAAAACGTACCGCTCCCGCACATGGGATCCAGCAAAGGCTGACCGACTTGCCAGCCAGACAACTTCAATATGCCCGCAGCCAAGTTTTCGCGTAAGGGCGCCTCTATGCTCGCCCCACGGTTACCGCGCTGGTATAAGGCCGCGCCGGATGTGTCTAAATAAAATTGGTATTCGTCTACGGCTAAATAAGCGTGTATGCGCACAGCCGGATTTTTGGTGTCTATGTAAGGGCGACTGCCGACGGCCAGGCGGAATTTATCGCAGACCGCGTCCTTGATTTTTAAGGTGGCGAATTCCAAACTTTTCAGTGGGCACTTCACCCCCGTCACTTTGACCATGAAGTCGTTTTTAACATTGAACCAAGCCGACCAATCCAATTTATAGGCCGCCTCAAACAAATCCTCTTCGTTGAGGTATTTGCCACGCGCCACTTGCCACAAAATACGCGTGGCAATGCGCGAGTGCAGATTGGCCGCGTAGCACACCGCCCAATCGCCATCAAAACTCACGCCGCCATCGGTCAACTTGATGGACTTGGCTTTAACCGCCGCCAACTCATCGGCCAACAGTTGTTCTAAGCCACGTGGGCAGGTTGCAAAATATCGATTAGGGATCATGGTGATTGGGCTCTGTGTTATCAGGATGTGGCAACCGCATTCGACATAAACAGTCGGTTGCTGCTACTGGGATTGTGTTCGGCTAATTTTTCGACGAACTGTAAAAATTCAATTTTGTGTGTGCGTTCCAATTCTTTGGCACGGGTGCGCAAACTGGCCAAACGCAAATCGGCCGGTTCGCGCTTAAAGGCAAACACGGCCGTGTTACCGGGTTTGCCAGTCGGCAATATCAAGACTTTGCCGGCAAAGCTTTGCTCTATGCGCTGCAAATACACGTCAAACTTTTTATCGCTGCCCCATAGGTTAATCACCATGAGGCCATCGGCATTTAGGCTGTTAGCGCAGGTGTCAAAAAAATCTTGGCTACAAAAGTCAGGCGGAATGCCGTTGCCATCAAAGGCGTCTATAAACAGCACGCCGGCTACTGCGCTGTGATCCGCCAAGTAACGCAGACCGTCGCCTTCTATGACGTCTAGGCGCGCGTCGTTATCCGGCAAATAGAACTGACTGCGGGCTATTTGTATGATTTTAGGGTTGATCTCCAATACCGTCTGCTGCAAATCCGGGCAATAAGCGTGCACGTATTTAGCCAAGGAAGCACCGCCCAAGCCTATGGCTAAAATTTGCTGCAGCTTGCCACCAAATAGCAGAAAACACATCATGGCGCGGGTGTAGGTCAGCTCCAAGGCAAAAGGGTCTTTGATGCGCATGGCGCTTTGTATGGTCACCGAGCCTAAGTGCAAGGCGCGCACGCCATTCGATTCACTGACGTCCACCGCTTCGTCTGCCGTCACTTTATGCCTGGCAAAACGCAGCATTAGGGTGCCACCTGTTCAGGCTGGCTGTCATCGGCGGCTTGCTCTGTTTCACTGAGCTCGATGGCCTCGGCTTCTTCAAGGAATTCGGGGGCGAGGCTCAATGCCTCTTCTGACAAGGGCGCTTCCGGCAAGACGGCAATGAATTTGCAACGCAGTTCCATCAACAATGGGTCCACTTCCTGCACTTGCAAACCGATACGGGTGCCCGGCTTCATTTCCGGCAAACCGTACACCTTAGTCATGTAAGGTGGCGTATCCAAGCGCACTAAATTCTCACGCCAAACCGTGGCATGCACTTCTTGGCTGTTTTCTTGGATCAAATACTGCAAGCACCAAAACCGCTCCATGCGCTGTTGAAATTCGCTGTAGGCCTGATAGGCCAACTCAAAATGGCGCATGTGGCTGTTTAATGCATCGCTGTTAGGCGCGTAACTGGGCGGGGTGTTTTGCACCACGCTGATGATTTGCCGTTGATTGATTAAATCCACTGCGCGGCGCAAAGGTGAAGTGCTCCAGGCGTATTGCGCCACGCCTAAGCCTTGGTGCGGCTCGGCCTTGGTGGTCATGTAGACCTTGCCACCGGCTTGCGCGCGGTATAAACCCGGCACTTGATGGGCGGACAATAAAGCGCCCCATTGGTTATTGGCCTCTATCATCAACTCGGCGACCAGTTTATCCATGGGCGCGCCGCGTTGGCGACCAACGATGCTAACGATGCCATCGACCACGTAAAAGTTGTAGTCTATTTGTTGCGGCTTAGTCGGGTCGTACTTGCCCCTAGCCTTTTCCAAAGACTCGGCCAAGTTAAATAAATACACTAACTTAGACCAATACGGATGGCCGCTGTCTGCGCTTAACGTGGCTTCGTTAAAAAACGGCTGCAAGGCATCGTGGCGCAAGTTGTCGGCTATTTTAATGCGCTCCAATTTGCTGTCGCGTTGCACGATTTCGCCGGCCGCATTGACGTGCAGATACAACGACAACACCGGCTTAATCTCACCGGCATCCAAACTAAACGGCCGTATGGCCACTTCCGGCAACATGGTGATTTTATTGCCAGGTATGTAGACCGTGGACAAACGCTGCATGGCGGCTTGGTCTAAGGCGCTGCCAACGGCTATACCCAAAGCCGGCGCGGCAATGTGTATGCCCACGCGGGTGATGCCGTCATTCAAATAGGAAATGGAGAAAGCATCGTCTATTTCCGTCGTGCTGCTGTCGTCTATGCTGAAGGCTTCGGCCTCGGCCAAGCTCAAATCCGACCAACTTAAATCGCTCGTATCCAACACCGATGCGGCAGCAGAAAAATCCGTGCCGGAGGGGAAATGCTCTCTTAGGAAAGCGCCTAAATGGTAATCATGCGCGGATGGAATGGCGCCACAAGCTTGCAGCAATTTAATTTGACTAAGGTGGGATTCGTTGGCGGCCGTGTCTAGGGTTTTGTACTCAAATGAATTTTTATCGGGCTCGTACAGCAGGCTATCAAGCTTAAGCCTTAACTCTTCAGGCAGTTTATGGGCCTTGAGTTCCGTCACCAGGGCGGCCATTTTTTCGGCCAACAGACGTTTCTTTTCCAAGCCGGCCAATGCCGCTTTCAATATCTCGGCTGGCGCCGCTTTGTAGCGACCTTTGCCCTTGCGATTAAAGTAAATGGGGGCGCTGTGCAGCTTAAGCGCCACGGCAGCGGCTTCTATAGGGGTGGGCGTGCGGCCGTAATACTCGTCGGCAAATTCCGCAAAACCAAATTCGCCTCCGGCCTCGCCGCTAAAACTGAATTCGCTGCAGCATGCCCAAAGGAAATCCACGTCCAACTTAGCCGCCTCAGCTTGCGCGCTGTCCATAAAGCCGGCTAACGGCAGCTCAAAGCGCATCAAGACATGATTGGTTTTGACTTTGCTGCGTTTGCCGCTGGCCGACTCAATTTGCATGGAGCCTTGCGCTTCGGTCATGATGGACGCCACTTTAAAGCTGCCGTCCTCTTCAAAAAATACGTTCATGCTGGGCTTTCTATACGTGGCTTGCTGCCGATTTGGCTACATGGCCACCATTTTACCTTGGAATAGCAGAATCGGGATTAGCAGAATCGCTTTGATGCACGATAAAATAGCAGGCAATTAACTTAAGCCCTATCGCACGCCATGGACCAACGCATACCCGTCACCCTGCTCACCGGCTTTTTAGGCAGCGGCAAAACCACCTTACTCAATCATTTGCTCCACCACAGCGGCATGCGCGACACTGCCGTCATCATCAACGAATTGGGTGACACCGGCTTGGATCAAATTTTTGCTCAAAGTAATTTGGCTTTAAGCGTGGAAAGCGAGCACATCGCCGACAACACCGTGTTGTTAAGCTCAGGCTGTTTATGTTGCACCTTAAAAAACGAGTTGGCCGACACCCTGCGCGATTTGTTTTTCAAGCGTGCGCTGGCCGCCATACCGCAATTCAATCGATTGATCATAGAAACCACCGGCCTGGCTGACCCAGGGCCTATCCTGGCCAACCTAATGAACGAGCCGGTGATTGAATCGGTGTACCGTTTGGACGCGGTGGTGGTGACTGTTGACAGCGTCTACGGCTTGCAGCAGTTGGCAGAAAACCAAGAAGCCCTTAAGCAAGCCGCGGTAGCCGATGTCTTGGTTTTGGGCAAAATCGATTTGGCTGACGCGCAAACCCTCGCCAGCTTAGAGGAAAAACTAAGCCAAATTAATCCCGGCGCTACCTTGCATCGCATTAGCCACGGTCAATTGGACCCGGCCTACGTGGTCGACGTGGGGCTGTTTGATGCAGACAAAAAACAGGCTCAGCCACAGCGCTGGTTGCGTAGCCCCAGCCCACGGCCAAACACGCTAGGCCAGTTGCCGCCAAAAGCCAATCACGATGGCATCATCAGCTTTACCGTGGTCTTGCCTAGCCCCATTAATTGGTCACAATTAAAACCGCATTTATTGAAGTTTTGCCAGACCTACGGCAAGCATTTATTACGACTCAAAGGCATCATCCATGCCGCCGACCAGGCAGCGCCACTGGCGATACATGCGGTGCATTTCACGCCCTACCCACCGACCTTATTGGAAGGCTGGAGCGAGCCAGAAAAGCTGTCCAGGGTGGTGATCATCGCCAAAGACATCGATGAACTCGCCTTAAGAAAAGCCTTCATGACGTTCTAGGCAGCAAGCCTACTGATAGGCTTACAGATTGCTTAAACTTTTAACATGAGTCATGACACTGCGACCTAAGGCATGCAAGGCATAGCCGCCCTCTAGCACCGACACGATCCGATTCTGCGCGTGCCGCTTGGCCACCGTTTTAAGGGCCTCCGTTACCCACAGGTAATCGGCCTCACGCAAGGCCAAGCCACCCATGTCGTCTTCTCGGTGCGCATCAAAACCGGCCGACAACAAGAGCATTTGCGGGGCAAACTGCTCTAAGGCTGGCAGCCAATTCTCGCTTACCGCGGCCCTAAACGCCTCACCATCGCTGCCGGCGGGTAAAGGCACGTTAACGATGTGGGCGTTGCCGCTGTCGGCACCAGAATGCGGGTAAAAAGGGTGTTGGAAAGTGGAACAAAACAGCACGCGCCCGTCGTCTTGAAAAATGTCTTGCGTGCCATCGCCGTGATGCACGTCAAAATCCACAATGGCGACCCGTTCTAAACCGTATTGATCCAAGGCATGCGCCGCGCCCACGGCTACATTATTGAATATGCAAAAGCCCGATGCACCTTGGCGCTTAGCGTGATGACCGGGTGGGCGCACATTGCAAAAAGCATTATCCACTTGGCCGGCCATGAGCAAATCCACCGCCGCCACCACGGCACCGGCTGCGTATAAAGAGGCATCCAGCGTGTAGGCGTTCATCAAGGTGTCGCCATCCAAATCGACCAAACCGCTTTTTGGTGCTTTTTCAAACACCCAATTGATGTAATCCTCACTGTGCACCCTAGCCAATTGCGCGCGAGTGGCTTTCATTGCCTGCTGCTGATTTAGAAAATCAAACAAGCCGGAGGCAATCAACTGGTCTTTTACTGCATAAATGCGTGCCGGGCATTCCGGGTGATCCGGCCCCATGTCGTGTTTTAAAAACTCGTCGTGACTAATGTAAGCGGTGCGCATAATGCAATCAATTACAAGGTTTTATACACCAGCTTGATGCTGACATCGTCGGGATGGGCCACGGCATCAAAGCCCAGGCGCTTCATCAATTTCAACATATTGGCGTTATTTTTTAACACCTCCCCTTCTATGCGCGCCAAGCCTTTGTCTCTGGCTATATCCATGAGGGCCGTCATGAGCTTTTGTGCCAAGCCGGTCCCGTGCATGCTGTCGGCCACCACCAAGGAAAACTCGCAACTGTCGCCATCCGGGTTAATGGCATAGCGGGTGACGCCCAATTCAATTTCTTTATCGTCGACTGTCTTCGTGGCGATCAAAGCCATTTCGCGGCTGTAATCGATTTGCGTGAAACGCACCAACAAGGATTCACTTAATTGCTGCACGCTTTTCATGAAACGGAAATAGCGCGATTCTTCCGATAGGTTTTTCACAAAGTCTTGCACCAACCAGACGTCTTCTGGGCGTATGGGCCGTATCACCACATCGGTGCCGTCGGCTAACTGCCAATGGCTGAGCAAGTGAGTCGGGTACGGGTAGATGGCCATGTGCGCGTATCGATCGGCACTTGGTGGGCGCAGCCCAACCACGATACGGGCGTCGGCCGCCAAGGCGCCCTGTTCGTCGAGTATTAAGGGGTTGATGTCCATTTCCATGAGCATGGGCAACTCGCAGACCATTTCCGAGACACGCAGCAAAATGCTTTCTAAGGCATCGATGTTGACCGCCGGCATGTTGCGGAACGGGCCTAACATTTTCGCCACGTGCGTGCGCTCGATGAGATCTTTAACTAAGTAAGCATTCAAGGGTGGCAGGACCACCGAGCGGTCCGCGACAATTTCCACGGTTGTGCCACCGGCACCAAAAGTAATAATCGGACCAAACACCGGATCATTGGTGACGCCAACCATCAGTTCACGGCCATGCTCTTTCACCACCATGGGTTGAATGGAAATGCCATTGATGTGGGCCGTTGGCCGCAGGCGTTTCACGTTTTCTATGATTTCATGGTACGCCGCTCGCACCGCCGGCGCATTGGTCAAGTTCAATACCACCCCACCGACATCGGATTTGTGGGTGATGTCCGGCGAGTTGATTTTCATGGCCACCGGGAACCCCAATTGCTGAGCAATCAACAAGGCCTCATTGGGCGAACGGGCCACCATGGTCTGCGCTATGGGGATATGAAAGGCCGACAACAAGGCTTTGGATTCCATTTCGCCCAATACCTTGCGCTTCTCTTGCAGCGCGCCTTCTATGATCATACGGCCGCTTTCCACGTCCGGCTCTAGGTGGTGCGAGATAGGCCCAGGCATTTGCATGAGCAGGCGTTGGTTGTTATGGTAGGCCGATAGAAATGAAAACACGTCCACCGCCGATTCCGGGTTGCGGAAACTGGGTTTTCTGGCCGCATCGAAAGCCGAGCGCGAGGCCTGCACTTGCGCCTCCCCCATCCACGAACTGAGCAAGGGTTTTTTATACCGATCGCTCAGTTCTATCATCGCTTGCGCCACTTCCAATGGTTTGGTCATGGCTTGCGGGGTCAAGATGGCTAACACGCCATCGACATTCGGGTCTTCTAGGCAGGCTTTGACGGCGTCCTGGTATCGTTCTACTTGCGCATCGCCTATGATGTCCACCGGGTTGCCGTGTGACCACGTGCTGGGCAAGGCTTGATTGAGTTTAGCCATGGTGGCCTCACTCAATTGGGCCATGACCAAGCCTAAATCCAAGGCGTAATCGGTGGCCATCACGCCAGGGCCGCCACCATTGGTGACGATAGCCAAGCGGTTGCCAGTCGGATCAAAACCACACGACAAAGCTTTGGCAGCAGCAAACAATTGGCTGATGGTTTGCACCCTGACCACGCCGGCGCGGCGTATGGCGGCATCGAAAGCATCGTCGGCACCGACGATGGAAGCCGTGTGGGAAATGGCGGCTTTCGAGGCGGCGGCATGGCGCCCTACTTTAACCAAGATCACCGGCTTAATGCGTGCCGCTGCGCGTATGGAACTCATGAAGCTGCGCGCGTCGTGTATGCCCTCTATGTAGAGCAAGATGCTGTGGGTCAAGCTGTCGGAAATTAAGTAATCGAGTATTTCGCCAAAGTCTACGTCGGCCGACGCGCCCATGGACACCACGCTGGAAAAACCGACATCATTGGCACTGGCCCAATCCAAAATGGCCGTGCACAAGGCGCCGGACTGGGAGACAAAAGCAATGTTAGCGGCCATGGCACTACCGGAATTGAAGGTGGCATTCAGGCCTATGTCCGGTCGCATCACTCCTAGGCAGTTTGGCCCTATCAAACGCACGCCATACTGCTTGGCCAAAGCCAACACCTCGGCCTCAAGCGCTCGCCCTGCTTCACCGGTTTCGGCAAAGCCGGCACTGATGATGATTGCCGCCTTGACCTGATGTTGACCGCATTGCTCAATAATAGCCGGCACCGTGGCAGCCGGCGTGGCGATCACTGCCAAATCCACCGCTAGCTTAAGCTGACCCAGATTCGCAAAGGCCGGTGCACCTTGCACGCTTTGGTGTTTGGGATTGATTGGGTAAAGCCCACCTTTAAAGCCACTTTGCCGCATGTTGTGCATGACGATTTGCCCTATGGAATCGGGCTTGTCGCTGGCACCAAAAATGGCCACCGACTTAGGGGCAAACAAAGGCGTTAAATGATGCTGACTCATGGTGGCTGGGCTTAATTGAACTGAATTTATATGTTAGCGCATTGCGACTTATTAAAGTTTACGTTTAATCAAATGAACGTGAATTAGCCCTTGTTTTTGTAATAGGTGCCAAAAAATTCCATCATCATGAAGTCTTCCAAGCCGGCATTGTCTTCCGGCCGCGCCGATTGGATGACCACACGACCTAAGCGCTGCGATTCCCAATTAAAATCGCCCTGATAATGCTGGCGTATCAGGACTATCATTTTTCTCACCACCAGCAAGCGTATGTCTTGCCCCACGCCCGCCTCCACTTCAAAGGCTTCGCGTCTAGCGTTGCTGTAATCGCTGGTCCAGCCCCTAAAACTAAAGCCGGCATGGCGTGCACTTAAACTGGTGATCTCAAAAATGCCATTGGTGCCTACTTTTAAATTGTCTTTAATGCGTTGTTCGCGCACTTGCTCCGCACTGGGGCCTTGCTCCTTGGCCACGGCCTCGGCATTTTGTTTGGCGGCATCGTTCTCCATAGCCAATCGCTGTTGCCGCTTGGCGTTCACATAAGCCATCATGTCCACAGGCTGGTCTTTAGCGGGCATAACAGGTGCGCTGGGCGCTGGGCTGGGGGCAGCTTCCGGTAGATTAAAGTCGGACGGCTTACTGCTAGGCTTTTGTGTCATGACCTTAGGACGGCTGATGGGCTTGGGCTTTTTAGGTGGTGTTGGCAACGCAACCGGGGGTGGTGGGGCTTCAACCGGCGGCGGCGCCAAGCTTACTTGTATGGTGGTGGGGGCTAAAGCAGCGCTGTCTAAATCCAGTTGAGGCAAGGCCAAAAAGAGGATAAGACCATGCACCAACAAGGAAAATACAATGGCCAGCAGCGTATTACGCTCCACCTGGATGCGCAGCCATACCCTAGGCATCAACGCACGATTAAGCGGCGTTAGGTAAAAATCGCTTTGATCTGTGCGTGTGTTTGCCTGCATGCTGATTATTGGTAACCCATGTCTGCCCAGGTTTTTTCTAAGCGCTTAATGGAAATAGGAAACGGCGTCTTCAGTTCTTGCGCAAACAAGGACACACGCAGCTCTTCCAGCAACCAGCGGAAATGGGCCAAGTCCTCTGAGATGGGCAGGTGCGCTTGCTGCAATTGGCTTATTTTATCTTGCCACTTTTGCCAAAGCAAACCGACGCTGGCGGCATTTTTGCCGTCCCTATCCGGGTTGGCCGGTTGTTTTTCTATGCGTAAACGCAAGGCCTTGAGGTAGCGCGGCACATGCTGCAACTGCTCCCATGGGGTGCGGCTAAAGCAGCCCTTGTACAACAAGCAGGGCAGTTGTTGCTCGACATCGCGCTTTAAGCGATTGACGGTGCTTGGCATTTTGGCCATGGTCGCCGTGAGCAATTGGTATTCACTGGCAATTGTTTGCGCTTGGCGGGTTAAACCCTGACTGACTGCCGGCAAGCGCGTCCTAGCGCGGGCTTTTAAATGCATGAAATCGGCATTGCTGCGTGGCAAGTCATCGTCCGCAACAAAGGCGCGGTCAGCGATGGCCAACAACAAATCTTCCCGTAAATCGTCTACGCTGACCACGTTACGCAGCAACAAGGCGTATTGATTAAAATTGGGTAAGCTTTTCTCCAACTGCTTCATTTGCTCTTTCAGTTCAAAGCGCATCAAGCGGCACACGCCCTGCCTGTGGTTGCTGCTGGCCTCCAACTCGGTATCGAATAATTTAACCGCCACGCTGTCGCCGTTGTCTTCTAAGGCTGGGTAGCCGGTGACTTGCAAACCATCGCGCTCAAAGCTCAAGGTGGCCGGTAAATCGCCGAAATCCCATTGTTTTAGCCCGGTTTTTTCTAAGTCCTTGAGGTGATCCGCCGAACTGTTTCTAAAGGTCAGTTGCGCGGCCGAGCCCAATTGTTTCTTTAGCGCCTGCCAATCCCGACCCATGCCTAATTCGCGACCGGCATCGTCCACCACACTGAAATTCATCAGCAAGTGGTCCGGCAAAGGTTCGGTCCAATCCTCTACGGCGATTTTTAAGCTGGTGACACGCTGTATGTATTCGGCCAACAGGGGTTTGATGGGCATGGCGCCGGCAGTCGTGCTGACTAAAAACTGCGTGACAAACTCCGGCACCGGCACGCAGACCCGACGGTAGGTTTTAGGCAAGGCTTTGATTAAATGGGTCAGCTTTTCGCGCAGCATGCCCGGCACCAGCCAATCGGTTTGCGCGGGATTAAGTTGATTCAACAAGGCCAAGGGCACGGTGGCAGTGACGCCGTCTAGTATATGGCCAGGTTCAAAGCGGTATTTAAGTGGAATCTCCACCCCGTCTAAACGCATTTTTTCCGGGAACTGCACGGCAGTGATGGCATCCGCACCATGGCGCATCAAGTCTTCCCGACTTAAATAGAGCAGCCTAGGCTGGGCTTTCTCGGCTTGTTCACGCCAGGTTTCAAAGGTAGCGGCCTGATGAATGTCGGCCGGAATTTTGCTGTCGTAAAAGTCAAACAATTGCTGGTCATCGACCAACACGTCTTGCCGGCGCGCCTTGTGCTCCAACTCCTCGACTTCGGCGATCAAACGTTCGTTGGCACTAAAAAATGCCGCGCGGCTATCGAACTCACCATGCGCCAAGGCCTCGCGTATAAAAATCTCACGCGACTCTTTGCCGTTAATGGGGCCGTAATGCACCCGGCGTTTAGGGATAATGGTTAAGCCGTATAAGGCCACCCGTTCCCACGCGTGCACCATGCCCATTTTCCTTTCCCAGCGTGGATCGGCGTATTGGCTATCGGTTAAGCCCCTGGCCAAGGGTTCTATCCAATCCGGTTCAATTTTAGCCACACAGCGTGCATACAATTTGCTGGTATCAACCAACTCCGCCGCCATCACCCACTTCGGTTTGGCTTTCTTCAAGGCCGAGCCAGGAGCCAAATAAAATCGTATGCCACGGGCACCGGAATAGGCCTCGTTGTCACCGTCTTTAAAGCCTATATTGCCTAGCAAACCGGCCAATAAGGCACGATGAATTTGTTCGTAACTGGCGGCCTTGTCGTTGGCTTTAAATTCCATTTCGTCGGTAATTTGCTTGATTTGCCCGTGCAGCTCACGCCATTCTTTTAAACGTAAAAAAGACAAGAAATGGCTGTGGCACTGATTCAATAAGTCTTTATTGGATTTTTTGTTTTTTAAGGCGGTGTCAAAAAAATCCCACAGCTTCAAATAGCTCATGAAGTCTGAGCCTTCACCGGCAAACTTAGCGTGGGCATTATCGGCCGCTTCACGCTTGTCCATCGGGCGCTCGCGCGGGTCTTGTATGCTTAAGACACTGGCGATAATGAGGATTTCGTTTAAGCAAGACTCGCGTTTAGCCGCCAGTATCATGCGACCCACACGCGGGTCCAAGGGCAATTTTGCCAATTGCAAGCCTATGTCGGTAATCTGCCGCTGGCTGTCCACCGCACCCAACTCTTGCAACAGTTGGTAGCCATCGGTGATCAAGCGGCTGCTTGGCGCTTCTATGAATGGAAAGTCGTTTATGTCGCCTAAACGCAACGCAGCCATGCGCAGAATCACGCTGGCCAAGGAACTGCGCAGAATCTCCGGTTCGGTAAATTCCGCACGCCCCGCAAAATCCTGCTCGGAATAGAGGCGCACGCACACGCCATTGGAAACGCGACCGCAACGACCGGCCCGTTGTTTGGCGGCCGCTTGGCTGATTTTTTCGATTTGCAATTGCTCGACCTTGGCACGCGTGCTGTAGCGATTGACCCGGGCCAAGCCGGCGTCAATTACATACTTAATGCCGGGCACGGTGAGAGAAGTTTCTGCCACATTGGTGGCCAAAACGATGCGGCGACTGCTGTGGCTTTTGAAGATTTTTTGCTGGTCTTCTATGCTCAGACGGGCGAACAAGGGCAGCACTTCGATGTGTTTGAGCTTGGCCGAGCGACCTTGGTATTTACGCAAATGCTCGGCGGTATCGCGTATCTCGCGCTCGCCCGGTAAAAACACCAATATGTCGCCATCGCCTAAGCGCAATAAGTCGTCGGCGGCATCCAGTATGGCCTCTTCTATGGCCTCCTCCTCGTCGTCCTCTTCCAGCCAACGGGCTTCGGTTTGGGGTTTACGACTGATGCCCAGCAAGCTTGCGTCTTCTGCCTCAATGTCGCCTAGCTCGGCATCCTGCGCCTGCTTTTCCGCAAACGCGTCTTTAGCGCGAAAGCCGGATTTGCCTAGGGGGCGATAACGCACTTCCACTGGGTAGGTGCGGCCGGATACTTCTATCACCGGCGCGCCATTAAAATGCTTGGAAAAGCGATCGGCATCGATGGTGGCCGAGGTGACTATGACTTTTAAATCGGGGCGCTTGACCAGCAACTGCTTCAAATAGCCCAACAAAAAATCAATGTTTAGGCTGCGCTCATGGGCCTCGTCGATGATAATGGTGTCGTAGGCATTGAGGAATTTATCGCCTTGGGTTTCGGCCAGCTGCTGGCGCACCCGCCCGCCGCCGCCCG
>SXLB01000068.1 GCA_005777825.1 Methylotenera sp.
AAACGAACCTGCGCCAATGATAGTATGCTTCTTGCATGCGAAAGTAGGTCACTGCCAAGCTATTTATACAGACTGCCCTGGTGCGGTCGGCTAAACCCCCTCTATGAAAATAGCGGGGGTTTTTAGTTTTAGGGCAGGGTGGTTTTAGGACGCGTTGAGTACGCTGTGCAACATCTCTAAGCCAAATCCAACACCAAAACCATTGGTGTCCGCCATGATGGCGCCTAAGCCGCCTTTGCGGTTGGCTGAAGATAGGTCTACGTGCAGCCATGGCACATCGTTCTCTATGAATCGTCCCAGGAATCGAGCAGCGTGAATGTGGTCTGCGCCACCGTCCAAGGTGCATTGCTTAATGTCGGCAATGTCGCTGTCCAAATCTGCTTCGTAATCCTCGTCAAATGGAAAGGTGTGCACACGTTCGCCAGCCTTGCTGCCTGCGCCCACTGCCTTGCATGCCAATTCGGGACGGTTGCTGATTACCCCGCTCATTCTGTCGCCCAGGGCTGAAATCATGCTGCCAGTTAGGGTGGCAAAATCCATCATAAATTCAGGTTTTTCGCGGCTGGCTAGCGTCAGCGTGTCGGCTAATACCATGCGGCCTTCTGCGTCCGTGTGGACTATCTCTATACTGGTACCATTGAGTGAGGTGACCACGTCATTTTGTTTATAGGCTAATGGGCCGATGTGGTTTTGCGCGATGGCTAACCAACAATCAATTCGGGCCGGTAACTGCTGTTTGCTAGCCGCTAAAAGTATGCCTAGTGCGACGGCTGATCCATTCATGTCTTCGTGCATGCCTTGCATGTATTTGGCCGGTTTAAGGTTGTGGCCACCGGTATCAAAGCATATGCCTTTACCCACTAGTGCTATGTGCTTGGAAGCATTGCTAGGCTGGTAGCTTAAATGCACGATCGCTGCGTCCTGGGGGTCGCTGCCTTGACCAACCGCATAAAACGCGCCGGCGCCCATTTTTTTTAGGGTGGCCATGTCGTACTCTTGATGTGACCAGCCCATTTCTTTTGCTAATAAGGCAATCTTCTGCCGGTATAGGCTAGGCGTAAGTTCGTTAGGCGGGGTCACCGTTAATTGTCGGCATAGTGCATTGCCGGCTACGCGCGCATTCACGTAATCGTAATTATGCGTAGCATGATAGCCATGTAGGCTAACTTTAGTTAATGGCTTATGCTCATTTTTAGCCTTTTTACTAGGCAGTGCCACGCTGTTGGCGGTTGCCACGTAATAGGCTGCGCAGGCATTGGCTTCTTTGTTTACTTCGTCACCAAATACGCAAATTGCCAGTTCCGTGGCATGCTCATCTAGCAAAGGTTTTATGGCTTTTCTTAATAGGCTATGCCGTTGAAAAACCGTCAAATTTTCTTTTAATAGCACAAAGCTCGCTAGGCTATTGTTGGGTAAATCCACCGCTACAGGCGTCTTATTTAAGTCTTGGTATTCGCTGCCCATGCGTTTAAGCTTTGCTTGCAAGTTGTCGACAAAAGGCAGGTTCGTTGGCACATCTTCTGACATAATGAAAAGTATGTGTTTTTCATAACTTAACGTTTTTCCGCTACATATCTCTGCATTTTGAATTAACTTTACCGACATTTTTAATTTCCCAACTCTTATATAAGATGTATTACAAATCTAGCAAATCTCGCAAAATGAGCGCTTGCAAACTACGGTTTAACTTGACCAAAATGGCTAAAAAAGCCACACTAACACCTAGATTAAACGAATAATCCTGATTGCTCTTTTAATGGAACATTCTAATTCACGTTTAGTTGCGTTCGTATCATTTAAATTATACGCGTAGCAACCACAACACGGAGATATCTCACGCATGGCAACAAATCAACAAGCTAAGGGTTTGACTGAAACGGATCCACAGGAAACGCAGGAGTGGTTGGATGCGCTGACTGCTGTTATCGATAATGAAGGCACCGAGCGTGCCCATTTCTTACTCGAAGCGATGATAGATAAGGCCCGCCGTTCTGGTAGTAACTTACCCTATAACGCCACCACTGCATACGTGAATACCATTCCTACGCACTTGCAACAACGCTTGCCAGGTAACCCGGAAATGGAACGCCGCATTCGTGCCTTGGTTCGTTGGAATGCCATCATGACCGTGTTGCGTGCCAATGAAAAATCACCTGGTGTGGGTGGGCATATTGCCAGTTTCCAATCGGCCGCGACGTTGTACGACACGGCGTTTAACTATTTCTTCCGCGCAGCCAATGAGAACTTTGGTGGCGATTGCGTCTACTTCCAAGGTCACTCTTCACCAGGTGTTTACGCCCGCGCTTTTCTAGAAGGCCGTATTACTGAAGAGCAATTAACTAACTTCCGTCAAGAAGTCGGTGGCAACGGTTTGCCCAGTTACCCGCATCCCTGGTTGATGCCGGATTTCTGGCAAGTCCCCACCGTGTCCATGGGCTTAGGCCCAATCACCGGTATTTATCAAGCACGTTTCCTTAAGTATTTGCACGACCGTGGCATCGCTGATACCAGCGATCGTAAGGTTTGGGTGTTCTGTGGTGACGGTGAAATGGACGAGCCTGAATCCTTAGGTGCGATATCATTGGCCAGCCGTGAAAAATTAGACAATCTAATTTTTGTCATTAACTGCAACTTGCAACGCTTGGATGGCCCAGTGCGAGGCAACGGCAAAATTATCCAAGAATTGGAATCGGATTTCCGCGGTTCAGGTTGGAATGTATTGAAAGTTATTTGGGGCTCTTATTGGGACCCATTGTTGGCCATGGACAAAGACGGTTTGTTGAAAAAACGCATGGAAGAGTGCGTGGATGGTGAATACCAAAACTTCAAGGCCAAGGGCGGCGCATACACGCGTGAGCACTTCTTTGGTAAATACCCCGAGCTAAAAGAAATGGTGGCGGCCATGAGCGACCAGGACATTTGGCGCTTAAATCGTGGTGGCCATGATCCGCACAAAGTTTACGCGGCCTACCATTCTGCCGTGAACCACAAAGGCCAACCTACGGTTATTTTAGCGAAAACCGTTAAAGGCTATGGCATGGGCGAAGCCGGCGAAGGTCAGAACACCACTCATCAGCAAAAAAGCATGGATTTGACCTCGCTAAAAGCCTTTAGAGACCGTTTTGATCTGCCTATCACCGACGAGCAAGTCGAGAGTTTGAGTTTTTACAAACCTGCCGCTGACAGTCCAGAAATGGTCTACATGGCTGAGCGCCGTGCTGCCATGGGTGGTTCCGTACCAGCTCGCCGTCGTAAAGGTAACGATTTGGTGGTGCCTGAGTTGTCTGCATTTGAAAACATGTTGGTCTCCACCGGTGAGCGTGAACTCTCCACCACCATGGCCTTTGTGCGCATCTTATCGACTTTGGTGCGGGATAAACAATTGGGCAAATACATCGTGCCTATCGTGCCCGATGAGGCGCGCACTTTTGGTATGGAGGGCATGTTCCGTCAATTGGGTATTTATGCCAGCCAAGGCCAGTTGTACGAGCCTATGGATTCCGATCAAGTGATGTTTTACAAAGAATCCAAAGACGGTCAAATTTTGGAAGAGGGCATCAACGAAGCCGGTTCATTCTCTAGCTGGATAGCCGCGGCCACCTCTTACAGTGTGTCTGGCGTGCAGATGATTCCGTTCTATATCTTTTATTCCATGTTTGGTTTCCAACGCATAGGCGATTTAGCATGGGCTGCGGGCGATTCACGTGCACGAGGCTTCTTGTTGGGCGCGACCGCCGGCCGCACTACGCTTAATGGCGAAGGCTTGCAGCACGAAGACGGACACAGCCATTTAATGTCTGCCACCATCCCTAATTGCTTGTCTTACGACCCAACCTTTGCTTACGAGTTGGCCGTGATTATTCAAGAAGGCATGCGTCGCATGGTGCAAAATCAAGAGGACGTGTATTACTACATTACCTTGATGAACGAAAATTACACCCATCCGGATATGCCCAAAGGCGCAGAAGCCGGCATACTAAAAGGCATTTATAACTTCAGTAAATCAAAAGCCAAAGGTGAAAAAGTCCAGTTGATGGGCAGTGGCGTGATATTGCGTGAAGTGATTGCGGCCGCTGATATGTTGGAAAAAGATTGGGGCGTGTCAGCCGACGTATGGAGCGTTACCAGCTTCAACGAATTGCGTCGTGATGGCTTGGATGCCGAGCGTTGGAACAGGCTTAATCCAGAAAAACCGCAGCGCTTAAGTTACGTGGCAGAAGTCATGAAAGGCGCCCAAGGCCCGACCATCGCCTCAACCGATTACATGAAGTCCTTTGCTGAGCAAATTGCCGCTTTTGTTCCTGGTAAGTTTGTTGCCTTGGGTACAGACGGTTACGGACGTTCGGATAGTCGCGAGGCCTTGCGCAGCTTTTTTGAAGTGGATAGGTATTACGTTGTTGTGGCGGCACTGAAAGCCTTGGCTGACGAAGGTAAATTACCGGCTAGCAAAGTCAGCGAGGCCATTAAAAAATACAAGTTAGACGCTAACAAGCCTAACCCAACGACAGTTTAAGGACACAACCATGGCCATACAAGACATACTCGTCCCCGATATTGGTAATTTTGAGAGCGTTGATGTCATCGACGTTTTAGTTAAAGTCGGTGATGCCGTGGCAAAAGAAGACTCGCTGATTACAGTGGAGTCGGATAAAGCGTCCATGGACATTCCTTCGCCACACGCCGGGGTGGTTACAGCCGTTAAAATGAAAGTCGGCGACAAAGTCGCCCAGGGTGATTTAATCATTAGCTTGGATGTAGCCGCTGACGCGGCAATCGCCGAGACCTCAGCAGTTAAACAGCAACCAAGCGCTGCGCCAGTGAAGTTGGACGTGGCCATTCCTGAACCGAGCCGACCCGCGCCCGAGCCGCCTAAAACCATAGCGCCAGCGCATCAGCCTGTGCCAGTTGGCGAGAGCATAGTCGTGGATGCTGGTACCTTGTCGCATGCCAGCCCATCGGTACGCAAATTCGCCCGTGAATTAGGCGTTAACTTGGCTTTGGTTAAAGGCACGGCCGCTAAAAACCGCATTTTGCAAGAAGACGTGCAAGCCTACGTGAAAGCCGAATTGGCTAAACCGCGCACGGAAAACATGGGCGCCGGTATCGGTAGCCTAGCCACATTGGCCATGCCGGTGATTGATTTCAGTAAGTTTGGTGAGATTGAAACCAAGCCATTGTCGCGCATCAAAAAACTATCCGGTGCCAATTTGCACCGCAATTGGGTGACGGCGCCGCATGTCACGCAATTTGATGAAGCCGACATCACCGATTTGGAAGACTTCAGAAAATCCATGCAAGCCGATGCGGAAAAACGTGGGGTCAAACTCACCATGTTGGCTTTCTTGATCAAGGCTTCGGTGAACGCCCTTAAAACCTACCCGAACTTTAATGCCTCGCTTTCGCCTGACGGCGACAGCTTGATATTGAAAAACTATTTTAATATCGGTTTTGCCTGCGACACGCCGGATGGCTTGGTGGTGCCTGTGGTGAAAGACGTGCAACAAAAAGACGTATTGGAGATTGCCCGTGATTTAGCCGATTTGTCGACCAAAGCGCGTGAACGCAAATTGAAGGTTGAGGAAATGCAAGGCGGTTGTTTCACCATCTCCAGCTTAGGCGGCATAGGCGGCACCATGTTTACGCCTATTATCAATTGCCCGGAAGTGGCCATATTGGGGGTGTCACGCTCCAGTATGCAGCCGGTCTACGACCCCAAGACCAAGGCATTTGAGGCGAGGTTGATGTTGCCTATGTCCTTGTCTTATGATCACCGTGTGGTGGACGGCGCCGATGGCGCCCGCTTCACTAGCCACATGCGCATGATGTTGAGCGACGTGCGTCGCTTGTTGCTCTAGGCAAGGGCTTTAAAAACAGCGGTTAATTGAAGTTTTATCTGAATTTAAGATTTATCTAAGGGTAAGCATGAGCAATTTAGTGGACGTGTTGGTACCAGACATCGGTAACTTTGATAGCGTGGATGTCATCGAGGTTTTGGTAAAAGTTGGCGATGAGCTGGCCTTAGAAGATTCCTTGATTACCGTCGAGTCAGACAAAGCCTCCATGGACATTCCTTCCCCGGTGGCGGGCATAGTCAAGTCCGTGACAGTGAAAGTGGGCGATAAAGTCGCTAAAGACAGTTTGCTGATGCAAGTTGAAAGCCAAGCCCAGGCGGCTAAGTCAGCGCCCGCCGCCGCCCCAGCTAAAGCAGAAGCGCTCGCAAAAATTGAACCTGCAGCTGCTGCCGCGCCGCAAGCCGCAGCCCCGGTCAGTGCCGCGTCGCTTGCCAGCACTAATGCCTTGCCGGCCTCCGATGTGCATGCCGAAGTGGTGGTCTTGGGTTCCGGCCCTGGCGGTTATACCGCCGCATTCCGTGCCGCCGATTTAGGTAAAAAAGTAGTGTTGATTGAGCGCTACAGCACCTTGGGCGGTGTCTGCCTTAATGTAGGCTGCATCCCATCAAAAGCCTTGTTGCATACGGCTAAAGTGATTACCGAAGCCGAAGAAACGGCGCAGCATGGCGTGAGTTTTTCATCGCCCAATATAGACCTAGAGCAATTGCGTCATTGGAAAGCCAACGACGTGGTGGGTAAGTTAACCGGTGGCTTGGCCGCCATGGCCAAGCAACGCGACGTTACCGTGGTGCAAGGTTTGGGTAAATTTACCGGCCCCAATCAAATCGCAGTAACGGCAGCCGATGGCAAGTTGACCACGGTGAGCTTTGATTACGCCATCATAGCCGCAGGCTCGCAAGCCACTAAATTTCCTGGGGCACCGGCAGACGAGCGCATCATGGATTCCACCGGCGCCTTGGCTTTGGCCGACATTCCTAAACGTTTGTTGGTAATAGGCGGTGGCATCATCGGTTTGGAAATGGGCACGGTGTACGATGCCCTAGGCTCTAAAGTCAGTGTGGTGGAATTCACCGACGGCTTGGTGCAAGGTTGCGACCGTGATCTTGTACGCCCCTTGCAAAAACGCATGGAGAAACGCTTCGAGAGCATCATGCTATCGACTAAAGTTGTGAGCATGGATGCCAAGCCTGACGGCATACACGTGAGTTTCGAAGGTGAAGCCGCACCCAAAAACGTGCAAGTTTACGACCGCGTGTTGGTCTCTATCGGCCGCAAGCCTAACGGCAAAAACATCGGCGCCGAATTAGCCGGCGTCAACATTAATGACTGGGGCTTTATCCCAGTGGACAAACAAATGCGCACCAACGTGCCGCATATTTTTGCCATAGGCGACATCGTGGGTCAACCTATGTTGGCTCACAAAGCCACGCACGAAGGCAAAGTGGCAGCAGAAGTGATTGCCGGTCACAAAGTGCAATTCCAAGCCATGACCATACCATCCGTGGCTTACACCGACCCAGAAATTGCGTGGGCAGGCGTGACCGAGACCGAAGCCAAAGCGCAGGGAATAGATTACGAAAAAGCCTCGTTCCCATGGGCTGCCAGCGGCCGTGCACTTTCTGTTGGGCGCACGGAAGGCACGACTAAACTTATCTTTGATAAAACCAGCCACCGCTTAATTGGTGCCGGTATCGTTGGTGTGAATGCCGGTGAATTGCTAGCCGAAACCGTGCTGGCCATAGAAATGGGTGCCGATGCACATGATCTGGGCTTAACCATACACCCGCATCCAACCTTGTCTGAAACAGTCTGCTTCGCGGCTGAGATGAAAGAGGGTACCATTACCGACCTCTACATCAAAAAAAGATAAGCTTGTTTAATGGCCGCCACCGATTTCTTAGCCAAATTAGCCCAATTATTACCTAAAGACAGGCTCTATACCGACCCGGTGGATTGTTACGCTTACGCCTACGACAATTCCCGCATTTTTCACTCGCCATTGGCGGTGGCTTTCCCTATCCATGCCGAAGAAGTGCAAGCCGTTATTAGGCTGTGCAATGCCGAAAACGTCCCCGTGGTGCCACGCGGGCGCGGCACAGGCACCGCCGGCGGCAGCGTGCCAGAAGTCGGTGGCGTTGCGCTGTCTTTAGAACGCATGAACCGCATCCTCAGCGTCGACCCAGATAACCGCATGGCCATAGTCGAGCCTGGCGTGCTCAACCAAGAGTTGCAAGATGCCATTAAGGGCGAGGGCTTCTTTTGGCCGCCTGATCCGTCCAGTGCAGCTTATTGCAGCGTGGGCGGCAATTTAGCCACCTGTGCAGCCGGGCCGCATGCGGTTAAATACGGTGTGGCGCGTGACCACGTATTGGGTTTAAAAGCAGTGACCGGCAACGGCGACATCATTAAAACCGGCTGTTACACCAGTAAAGGCGTGGTTGGCTACGATTTAACCCGCTTGTTAGTCGGCTCCGAAGGCACGTTGGCAGTCATCGTTGAAGCCACGCTAAAACTGACACCCTTGCCTAAACACACGGGCGGCATCACCGCTGAATTTGCCGACACCTACAGTTGTGCCAAAGCGATCGCCGCCATCATGGCCCAGCCTTATACCCCGAGTGCCCTGGAGTTTTTAGATAACGGGGCATTAACCCTGATTCGTGGCCGCCATAAAAATCTATTACCTGACAATGCCCGTGCTTACTTGATGATAGAAGTGGACGGAGCTGAGCAAGAAATTCATGAAGCCACGCAAGCCATACTCGCCGCTTGTCAGGTTGATGGCTTAATAGAAGCCAAGGTCGCGCAAGACACCAAAGCCTTATGGGCCGCTCGTAAAGCGCTATCGCCCTTACTTAAAGACATTGCCCCTAAAAAAATCAATGAAGACATAGCCGTGCCGGTATCGCATCTACCGGAACTGCTAACCGGCTTAGAGAAATTGGCCGCCCAATACCAAATCGCTAACGTCAATTTTGGCCATGCCGGCAACGGTAATATCCACGTCAATCTATTGGTCAACCCTGATAAGGGCGATGAGTTAAAACGCGCTTATGCTTGTTTGGATGAGGTGTTTAGTTTGGTCTTGTCACTGCAAGGGACCTTGTCGGGTGAGCACGGCGTAGGCATTGCTAAACGGGCTTTTGTGCCGCGTGAGATTGATGCCACCACCATGAATTTGATGAAGGCGCTGAAGCTGACTTTTGACCCGGCCAATATACTTAATCCGGGTAAGCTCTTTCCTTAAGCAAGCTCGCTTGTTATTGGCTGCGCGTCAGTTTGGCGTAGTAGATGGCGCAGATAAAAAACACCATACTCAAGCCCACTTCCGCTAGCGCCAGTTGCGCGGATAGGCCCACGTCTGACCAAGCTCGCACTGCCCCTTCCATAAAGTAAAACAAGATGAACAAGCTGGTCCATTGGTAGGTGTAACGCTTGCCATGCAATATGCCAAACAAAGGCAAGAGTAAGGGCAGGGTTTTAAGTATCAACAACGAGCCATGCGGCTTAAATGGCGCTAAGACCGTTTCCCATGCCAGGCATAAGGCTATCAGGGCGATCAAGCTAGTGCTGGCCCCCAGTCTTAGCGCACGTATCATGGGTTCTTCAAGCACTCAATTTTAAAGCGATTTGGCCTAAACGCTTGCCCAAGGCCAGGCAAAGTTTACGTTCATCCGGGCTAATCGCCAGATCATCATTGGCGCCGGCCACATGGCTAGCGCCGTAAGGCGTGCCACCGGTTTGCGTGGCAGATAATTCGGCTTCGGAATAAGGGATGCCGACCATCACCATGCCGTGGTGCAGCAAAGGTAACATCATGCTAAGCAAAGTGGCCTCGTTACCGCCGTGCATGGAGCCGCTGCTGGTGAAAACCGCGGCCGGCTTGCCGATTAAATCGCCTTGTAACCAAGTGCTGACCGTGCTGTCTAGAAAGTACTTCATGGCGGCGGCCATGTTGCCAAAGCGGGTAGGGCTGCCTAACGCTAAGCCTATGCATTCCTGCAAATCGCTTAATTCAACGTAAGGGTCACCGCTGGCTGGAATGTCTGGTTCGGTCGCTTCACAATTGCTAGATACCTTAGGCACACTGCGTATGCGCGCTTTGACGCCTGCTTGGCTTTCTATGCCGCGGGCAATTAACTGCGCCATCTCTCTAACGGCGCCGCCTTGGGAGTAGTAAAGGACTAAAACCTCGGCCATGTTAGCTGCGTTTTGCCAATGCCACCGCTTTGCCTATGTAGCTAGCAGGGGTCATGGCCAATAAGTCTTGTTTGGCCTCGGCGGGAATGGCCAAATCATTAATGAAGGCATGCAAGGAGGCTTGGTTGATGCCACCTTTGCCGCGGGTTAATTCTTTCAGTTGTTCGTATGGGTTGGCGATGCCGTAACGGCGCATCACGGTTTGTATGGGTTCGGCTAACACTTCCCAGCTGGCATCCAAATCTTGCGCCAGTTTTTCTGGGTTAATTTCCAATTTGTTCAGTCCGCGCAAGCAGGCATCGTAAGCCAATAGCGTGTAGCCAAAAGCCACGCCCATGTTGCGTAATACCGTGGAATCGGTCAAATCGCGTTGCCAGCGTGAGATGGGCAGCTTTTCTGCCATGTGGCGCAGCAGGGCATTCGCCATGCCTAAATTGCCTTCGGAGTTCTCAAAGTCAAGGGGGTTGACTTTGTGTGGCATGGTGGACGAACCGATTTCACCGGCTTTTACTTTTTGTTTGAAGTAGCCCACGGAGATGTAACCCCAAATGTCGCGGTTAAGGTCGATCAATATGGTGTTAATGCGGGCAAAGCTGTCGTACAACTCGGCCATGTAATCGTGCGGCTCAATTTGTATGGTCATGGGGTTATAGGTTAAGCCCAATGATCGCACAAAGCGCTCGGCAAATTGCTCCCAATCAAAGTCTGGGTAGGCGGCCAAATGGGCATTGAAATTACCCACGGCGCCGTTGATTTTACCGAGTATCTCGTTGTTTTTTAATTGTTTTTCTTGGCGTTGCAAACGATACAGCACATTGGCCAACTCTTTGCCCATGGTGCTAGGCGATGCGGTTTGGCCGTGCGTGCGTGACAACATGGGCTGATCAGCCAATTGCGTAGCAAGCTCACTCAAGCGCGTCATTAAGTTGGCAAGGAAAGGCAGCATCACCTCATCGCGTGCGGTTTTTAACATCAGGCCGTGCGATAGGTTGTTGATGTCTTCTGAGGTGCAGGCGAAGTGGATGAACTCGCTGGCTTTGTTGACTTTGGAGTTGGCCGCAAATTTGTCTTTTAGCCAATATTCCAATGCTTTTACATCGTGATTGGTGCGGGCTTCTATGGCTTTGACTTGGGCCGCATCGCTCTCGCTAAAGTTCGCAATGGCTGCGTCCAGTTCCTTGATGGTAGCCGGACTAAACGCAGCAATTTCAGTCAATTCGCTGGCTGCGGCTAGGGCTTTAAGCCATTCCACTTCCACCCATGCGCGGTGTTTAATCAGCGCGTATTCGCTAAAGTAAGGGCGCAGTGCGTCTAATTTTGTTTGATAGCGGCCATCCAGAGGGGATAGCGCATTGAGCGTGGACAGAGACATGGTAAAGCCTTATAAAGCAGCGTAAATAAAGCGTTATTTTACATTAAAAAGCCAGCCAAGATTGTTGGCTGGCTTTTTAATGGTTGCTACGAGTCGCGGTAACGGCTCGCAGAAAGTGCTGGCTTAAGCCACTAACATGTCAACAAACTGATTGACTGGGGTGGCTTCTAGTTTCGCTTGATCCAAGCACAAGGCCAAGATGTCGGCTTGTTTTTTAGCATCGAAGCGACGGGCTAAATTAACTTTGAATTTTTTCACCAATTCTGGGATGCCTTGGCCACGACGACGACGGTGGCCGATTGGGTATTCCACGGCGATGTTTTCTGAGCTGCTGCCGTCTTTGAAAAACACTTGTATGGCGTTGGCGATAGAGCGTTTTTCTGGGTCATGGTAATCGGTGGTGTATTGGGCTTTTTCCACGCAAGTCATTTTGGCGCGTATGGCGTCTATTCTAGGGTCTGCCGCGGCGGCATCTTCATAATCTTGGGCGGTTAGGTTGCCTTTTAATAAGCCTATGGTGGCCATGTATTGGATACAGTGGTCACGGTCAGCTGGGTTATCCAATGGGCCGGTTTTATCAATAATACGGATGGCGGATTCGTGGGTGGTGATGACGATTTTATCGATTTGCGCAATTTGCTCCATGGTTTGCACTTTGCTGCCTACTTGGGCGTGCAATTGTATCGCACACTCCACCGCTGTTTGTGCGTGGAACTCGGCCGGGAAGGAGATTTTGAACAGCACATGTTCCATTACATAAGAGCCATAGCTGCGTTGGAATTTAAAGGCATTGCCTTTGAACAACACGTCGTAAAAGCCCCAGGTTTTGGCCGTTAAGGCGGATGGGTAACCCATTTCGCCTTGCAGCGTCATCCAAGCCAAGCGCACCGCACGGCTAGTGGCATCGCCGGCTGCCCAAGATTTGCGTGAGCCGGTATTGGGTGAATGGCGATAGGTGCGTAAGCTCTGGCCGTCTACAAAGGCGTTGGATACGGCGTTAATGATGTCTTCTTTGTTGCCGCCTAGCAATTTGGTAACGACCGCGGTTGAGGCGATTTTAACCAAGATGACGTGGTCTAGGCCGACGCGGTTAAAGCTGTTTTCCAATGCCAACACGCCTTGAATTTCATGCGCTTTAATCATGGCTGTCAGCACGTCTTTGATGGTAAGTGGCGCTTTGCCTTCAGCCACATTTTTACGCGATAAATAATCCGCGCTGGCTAAAATGCCGCCTAGGTTGTCCGATGGGTGACCCCATTCTGCTGCTAGCCAAGTGTCGTTAAAATCTAACCAACGTATCATGGCGCCTATATTGAAGGCGGCTAAGATTGGATCCAATTGAAAGCTGGTGCCTGGCACTTTTGCACCATTTGGTACCACGGTGCCGGCAATCACTGGGCCTAATAATTTGGTGCAAGCCGGGTATTCCAAGGCTTCAAAGCCGCAACCCAATGTGTCCATTAAGCAGTTGCGAGCGGTGTCGTAGGCTTCGGTGGACTCGATTTTATAATCGGCCACGTAATTGGCGATGTCGACGATGACTTGGTCGGGAGCGGGGCGTACGTTTGAAATATGAGCTGACATAATTGATAACCTTAAATAGTAATAGTTTTGTTGTTGATTGTGGTTGGGGCTGCCTTCACTTAGCGCTTGGCCAGTGGTACGTAATCCCGGTTCTCCGGCCCGACGTATTCGGCATTGGGGCGGATGATTTTGTTGTCTATGCGCTGTTCTATCACATGCGCTACCCAGCCGCTGGTGCGCGAGATAACGAAGATAGGCGTGAACATGCCGGTGGGGATGCCCATCATGTGGTAGCTGGATGCGCTGTACCAATCTAAGTTGGGGAACATTTTTTTCTCACGCCACATCACGCTTTCTATGCGGTCGGAAATATCAAACAGTGTCATGTCGCCGGAATCCGCGCACAGTTTGCGGCTAACGGCTTTGATTGATTCGTTGCGAGGGTCGGCGATGGTGTAAACCGGATGGCCAAAGCCTATGATGATTTCCTTACGAGCCATGCGCGCCAATATGTCGGCTTCGGCTTCGTCCGGCGTTTTGTAACGCTCGATGATCTCCATCGCCGCTTCATTGGCACCGCCGTGTTTAGCGCCGCGTAAGGCGCCGATGGCACCGGTGATACAAGAGTACATATCGGACAAGGTGCCGGCAATCACTCGACCGGTAAAGGTCGATGCGTTAAATTCGTGTTCGGCATACAACACCAATGAGGTGTTCATGGCGTCGATGTGCAATTGGCTAGGCGCCTTGCCGTGCAAGACGTGCAAGAAATGGGCGGCGATGCTGTCGTCGTTGGTGTTAACGTCCACGCGTTTGCCGTTGTGGCTAAAGTGGTACCAATACAGCAGAATCGAACCAAAGCAGGCGATTAAGCGGTCACCCAAATCTTGGGCGGCAACGGTATTGCGGTCGGCCACTTCTGGCTCCAAGGTGCCGAGCATGGCGCAACCGGTACGCATCACGTCCATAGGGTGGGTGTCTTTAGGGATTTGCTCGAGCACGGTTTTTAGCGCGGCTGGCAATTCGCGTAATTTTTTTAGTTTGGCATGGTAAGCCGCTAATTGGCTTTTGTTAGGCAATTCGCCGTGTATCAATAAATAAGCCACTTCTTCAAAGCTGGCGTGTTTAGCTAACTCTATGATGTCGTAGCCGCGGTAGTGCAAATCGTTACCGGTATGGCCAACTGTGCAAATTGCAGTGCTGCCAGCGGTCACGCCGGCTAAAGCCACGCCTTTTTTCTTTTTAGGCGCTTCTGCTGCTGGGGTTTGAGCCGTGGTTTGCATGACTACTTTTCTCCTTTAAAAAGGGCATCCAATTTTTGTTCAAACGCGTGGTAACCCAAATGCTCATAAAGGTCGGCGCGCGTTTGCATGAGCTCTACAACGTTTTTCTGGGTGCCGTCGCGACGCGTCGCTTGGTATACGCTTAGCGCGGCTTTATTCATGGCACGGAAGGCCGATAAGGGGTAGAGCACCATGCTGACATCGGCGCCGCGCAATTCGTCTACGGTGAACAAAGGCGTGCTGCCAAATTCGGTGATGTTGGCCAATACTGGCACCTTGACCGCGGCAGCAAATTGTTTGTACATGCTCAATTCGGTGATGGCTTCAGGGAAGATCATGTCGGCGCCGGCTTCTGCGCAGGCACACGCCCGATCGATGGCCGATTGCAAGCCTTCTACCGCCAATGCATCGGTTCTGGCCATGACAACAAAATCGTCATAGGGTTTAGCGTCAACTGCGGCTTTCACTCTATCCACCATTTCTTCTAAGCTGACGATGGCTTTATTTGGTCGGTGACCGCAGCGTTTGGCGCTGACTTGGTCTTCGATGTGCACCGCGGCGGCACCGGCTTTGGCTATGCTTTGCACGCTACGGGCGATGTTAAATGCACCGCCCCAACCGGTGTCGATGTCCACCAATAAAGGCGTATCGACTCTGTCGGTGATGCGGCGCACATCGATTAACACGTCTTCTAGGGTGGAAATGCCCAAATCAGGCAAACCTAAGGAGCCTGCTGCGACGCCGCCACCCGACAAATACAAGGCCTTGAAGCCGCTTTGGGTGGCCAACATGGCATGGTAGGCGTTGATGGCGCCTATGATTTGCAAGGGTTTTTCGGCTTTAAGGGCAGCGCGAAATCGTGCGCCCGCGGTTGCGGCTTGTGTCATGGTGTTTACCTAATGGTCTAAGGTTAAATAAAATTAACTGAAAAATGCGGCTTGGGCTTCAGCCGGTATCGCCACTTTGGTGAGCTTGGCTTTTTGCAGGATTTCCCAGAAATAGCGGTAAGTGGCTCTGTCGTGCAATTCGCCGTCGTATTGTATCGGGCCCCAATCGGCTTTTTGTGCGGCCAATAAAATGTTGGCGCCGTCTTGCACTTCATCAAAATTCGGTTTCATGGCGCTGACGATGGCCTCAATTTGCGTGGGGTAAATGCTCCACATGCGTAAAAAGCCAAACTCATTACGGGCGCGGGAGGCGTCGCTGTGGGTGGTTTCCACGTTTTTCAAATCCAAGGTGACGTTGTGTGCTGGCACCACGCCATTGGCTAATGCGGCAGCAACCAATTCGGCTTTGGCGCGGGCTAACAAGCGGTGGTCAAATTGACCTGGGCTGCGCATGGCGGAAGCCGGAATGGCACCGTGGTGGCCGCTAACGAAGTCCATTAAGCCAAAGTCCAGCACTTGTAGCCAAGGCAAGGTGGCGATGTCGTGCACGGCTTTTAAGGCGCCGTGCGTTTCCACCAAGATGTGCACCGGAATCTCGCGGGTGATGCCATTAAAGGTCGCTACTTTTTGGATGTAGGCGATCATTTCTTTGGCTTGCGCGTGGCTGGTGCATTTAGGAATGGTGATGTAACTCAACACTTGCCCTGCGCCGGCCACCAAGATGTCGATGTCTTGTTTCCAAGCCGGGTGGGTGTAATCGTGTATGCGTGCACCGGCCATTTTGTGTTTGTTATCGGCGCTGGTTAAAACGCGCACTATCATGGCCGCGTGGTCGCGTTCTTGACCAGCTTGCGCGCCGTCTTCGCAATCGCAGGTGATGTCAAACACCGGGCCTATGGTGTCTTGCATGGCCAAGGCCTTAAGGATTAATTTCTCACTGCCGGCAAAATGCTCGCAAGACGGAATGATGGGAAAGGATTTTTCCCCGCTAAATAATGCGTCGTTTGGGTGAACTAGGTTGGTCGTAGACATGGTTTTAATCCTAAGGCAAAGTTAAGCTGGTTTACGTGGCATCAGCACGGTGTAATCGAGGTCTAATACCACGTTAGGGTGGTAAGTGGTTTTCTCACCCTGCGTTACGTGGCGGCTGCTCAAGGTATGGGCTGGCGTGTTTTTCACTCCCACCATGCGCAATCTTAAGGCGCCCACGTCATTGCGGTTAGGCAAGGTTTCTTTGGCCAGCACCTCGGTCCAGGTGTAGATGGTGTCATCGCCAAAGCTCGGGTTACAGTGCGTACCGGCATTGATGGCAAGGATGGACAAGGCATTTTCCAAGCCGTCGTGCGATAGGGCACGGCACACGGAAATGATGTGGCCACCGTACATGAGGCGTCGGCCAAAAGCAGTGGGTTTCATCATCAGCTCATCAAAATGCAAGCGTGCGTTGTTTTGATACAGCTTGGTGGCCAAGGTGTGGTCGGTGTCGCTGATGGTCATCCCGGCTGGGTGATTGATGCGTTCGCCCACTTGGTAGTCGTCCCATAGGTATGGGCCGCGAGTATGGGCGGTGTTGAATTTTCTGGCATCCAAAAAGGCTGGCACAGCCAAATCCGCACTGGCGACTGCGTCGGCTAAGCTTGGAATAACGGTGGCAGGGGCGGGGGCGTTGTGGTCTTTTTTGTGCACCATTACCCAGCGCACCCATGAAAATACCGCTTGCTGCAATTGGTTGGTTGACACCGAGCGCACGTACACCACGCCAGATTGGCCATTGGAGTTTTGTTTTAAGCCTATGACGGTGGAGCTGGTGCTCAGCGTGTCACCGGCATACACCGGTTGTAAAAAGCGCACTTCGGCATAGCCCAAGTTGGCTACCGCATTGACCGATATGTCCGGCACGGTTTTACCAAAAGCGATGTGAAAAGCCAATAAATCGTCCACCGGCCGCGCATTGTAGCCTAAGGATTGCGCCAGCGTGTCCGCTGAATGCAAGGCTTGGCGAGCGCCGGTTAGCGCCATGTATAAGGCCACTTCGCCTTCACCTATGGTGCGTGGCGTGGCGTGTGTGATCACTTGATTGAGTTTGAAATCCTCAAAAAAGTTACCTGCACGGATTTTGCTGCTGTTCTGCGCGTTATTAGACATGGCTTTCTTCCAAGGTGCTGATCATTTCACTCAGTTTAAGTAAGCGTTCGGCGGCGCGCACGTGGTGGCGTTCGACTAATTTGTCGTTGACCACGACCGTGCCTTTACCCATTTCATTAGCGGCTTTTAAGGCGGCGATGATTTCCCTAGCATTTTTCACTTCACTGCCTTGTGGGGTGTAAGCGTCGTTGCTGTAAGCCAATTGCGCGGGGTGCACCAAGGATTTGCCATCAAAGCCCATGTCGCGGCCTAATCGGCAAGCGTATTCAAAGGAGTGCATGTTTTTAAAGTCACTGGTGATGCCGTCCACTACCGCATGACCGTAAGCGCGGGCCGCCAATATCACTAGGGATAAGGAGGTGAGGATGGCGGAGCGCTCGTGCGTTACGCGTGCGTGCAGTTGCGATATGAGGTCTGAAGTAGCCATCACCATGCAGACGATACGATCGGAAGCGCTGGCAATTTCTTTAGCGTTGAGTACGGCAATTGGGCTCTCTATCATGACCATGATAGGTAAGTGACTGCCGCCGGCGGCATCCAATAAGGATAGGGCCGTTAGCACGTCTTCTTTACTTTCTATATTGGGAAATAACACCGCATCGACTTTAGTTTTGGCCACGGCTTTAATGTCGTCTGGCCCCCATTGTGAGGTCAGGTCATTGACGCGCACCACCACCTCACGCGAGCCATAGCCGCCTTCGTTAACAAAGCGCACAACGTTGTCACGGGACTCTTCTTTGCACTCAACCAAGACCGGGTCGCCCAGATCCAATATCACCGAGTCGGCGTGTAAGGTTCTGGCGCGCTCTAAGTAATGCGTGTTGCAGCCAGGCACATAAAGCATGGAGCGGCGCGGGCGAAAATATTGAGTCATACGTTTACCTTTATCTGGCCTATAGTAGGGTATTTTTTTTAAGCTGAATCGATTATATAGAGAGTCATTTAAAAATGTCAATCTATATCTTATGTCTTATATAAGATATAAAATGCTAGACTATTAAAAAATAGCATGATATAAATAAGCCATTGCAAATTTAATGCTAAAAGAAGGGTCGGTTTTTTAGGCCATTCAATATTGATGAGATCAATAATCATGATAGACAAACATTACAATTCGCCAAGCTACAAGCCGCTTTACGACCAGATTAAAGTCTTGTTAACGCAAAGTTTGATTGGTGGGGAATGGCGCCCTGGGGACATGATCCCCAGTGAGATTGATCTGGCAGGGCGTTATAAGGTTAGTCAAGGCACGGTCAGAAAAGCCATCGATGCATTGGCCACGGAAAATATTTTAATTCGCCGTCAAGGCAAAGGCACGTTTGTCGCCACCCACAGCGCGGACAATATGAAGTTACGTTTTTTAAGGCTGACTTCGGTAGACGGCCAAAAAGAGTTATTAAAAAACGAATTCATCTCCTGCGTTAAAGGCAAAGCCGATGTGCGCATGGGGCAAGTGCTGGATTTGAAAGCCGGCGCCTCCACCATAGAAATCAAACGCTTGTTAACGTTTTCTGGCCGCCCTTTAATTTTTGATCACATCATTGTGCCGGCAGCAGCATTTAAAGGCTTGAACGGTAACCGCGTGGAAGAGAACAATGGTTCCATGTACAGCATGTACGAATCCGAATTCGGCGTGCGCATGGTTCGGGCTGAAGAGCGCTTAAAAGCCGTGGGCGCCAAAGGCGAAGTCGCCCATGCCTTAGGTTTAAAAGAGAACGAGCCTATTTTGAGCATAGAGCGCGTGTCCTTTACTTACGGCGACAAACCCATGGAGTGGCGTTTGGGTATGTGCGTGACGGACAACCACCACTACATGAACGAATTGGAATAACGCTTGAATGGATGCTAAGCCTTACTTGGCTATGAGTGCAATATTAAATAGAGGTTAAAGAAGATGGATGATTTAAAAAAACGTGCGCTGGATTACCACGAGTTTCCTAAACCGGGAAAATTGTCCGTTGAGTCATCCAAGCCTTGCGCCAGCCAAGACGATTTGTCTTTAGCCTACACGCCTGGTGTGGCAGTGCCGGTGCGTGAAATTAACAGCGATCCAGCTAACGCCTACCGATACACCAACAAAGGCAATTTAGTGGCGGTGATTACCGATGGCACGGCCGTATTGGGCTTGGGTAACATGGGCCCACTGGCGAGTAAGCCAGTGATGGAAGGCAAAGCCGTGTTGTTTAAACATTTTGCCGGCATAGACGTGTTTGATATAGAGGTCAACGCCCCCAGCGTGGAAGCCTTCATCGAAACCGTGGTTAACATTGCGCCTACCTTTGGCGGCATTAATTTAGAAGACATCGCCGCACCGCACTGTTTTCGCATAGAAAATGAATTGCGCGCGCGTTTGGACATCCCGGTGTTTCACGACGACCAGAAAGGCACGGCGGTGATAGTGGCGGCGGCCTTATCCAATGCCTTGGAATTGCAAGGCAAAACATTAAGCGGCGCTAAAATTGTATTTTTAGGCGCTGGTGCAGCGGGCTGTTCTTGCGCTCGCTTGCTTAAATTAATGGGGGCGACCAACATCACCATGGTGGATAAGTCTGGCGTGTTGGATACGGCGCGCGCTGATTTGCACGATAACAACCGCCATTTAGCCGTGGCGCCCAGCGCGGCTAAAAGCTTGGCTGATGTGATGCCGGGTGCCGATGTGTTTATCGGCGTGTCTGCGGCCAATGCTTTGTCGGCTGATTTGTTAAAACTCATGGCGGCCAAACCAGTGGTGTTTGCCTTGGCCAATCCCGATCCGGAAATTCTGCCTAGCATCGCCCATGCCGTGCGCGATGACATTTTGATGGCGACCGGTCGTTCCGACTTCCCAAATCAAGTGAACAATGCCTTGTGCTTCCCGTATTTGTTCCGCGGCGCGTTGGATGCCAAAGCCAAGCAAATTACCGATGAAATGCAAATTGCCGCGGCGCGTGCTTTGGCGGCCTTGGCACGCGAACCGGTGCCGGCGGATGTCTTGCAAGCGTATAACCTAACAAGTTTGAGTTTCGGTAAGGATTACATTATTCCCAAACCGTTTGATAAACGATTATTAGCCCGCGTGTCCGGTGCGGTAGCGGATGCCGCTAGAGCGCAACAGGCTAAATAGTACTGACCATGAACCAAAAACTCGCTAAAAAAAATCGGCCTAAAAACCTGAATTTATTCACCATACGTTTACCCATCAACGCCTTGGTGTCTATCTTGCATAGGGCCACCGGTTGCGCCTTGTTTATGATATTGCCGGTCATTTTATTGCTTTTGCAATGGTCTTTGCACTCGGCCGAGGATTTGCAGTTGGTCTTGGCTTTTCTGCATACCCCTTTTATCAAGCTGGTGTTGATGGGCTTGGCTTGGGCTTTTTTTCACCATTTCTTTGCTGGCATTCGTCATTTGGCGATGGACGTGCATTGGATGACTACGCTCATGAAAGCCCGTTACACCAGCAAAGTGGTAATGGTGCTGGGCTTGCTTGCCACGCTAGTGGTGAGCATTACATTGTGGCTATAAATTATGTGGATTGAACTCTTAACCAAACGTTACCCCGGCATGCGCGCATGGCTATCGCAGCGCCTAACCGGCTTGGCCATGGCCCTCTACAGCGTGCTGGCAGTGGGGCGCTTTTTCTATCTGGCCCCTAGCGACCACGCAGCATGGGTCGATTTTTTTCAGCCCCTGTGGTGGCGTGTGCTGACCATGTTGTTTTGGTTGGCCTTAACGCTGCACGCATGGCTGGGTATACGCGATGTGTTCAAAGATTACGTGCCTAATGCCACTTTGCGCAGCGTCTTATTGCAGGGCTTGGTGATCTTGCTATGGCTGTATTTGGCTTGGGCAGCTTACCTATTGTTTGCTTAATTTGTTTGCTTAATTTAATTTTTATTTAAGGTTTATGGCTTATGGCAGTTGCAACGCAAGTATTTGATGCATTGGTGGTAGGCGGCGGTGGCGCCGGTTTACGTGCCTCATTGCAGTTAGCGCAATCCGGTTTAAAAGTAGCGGTGTTATCCAAGGTGTTTCCTACGCGTTCGCATACCGTGGCGGCGCAAGGTGGCATAGCCGCTGCGCTAGGCAACGTCGCTGATGACAAATGGTTGTGGCATATGTACGACACCATCAAGGGTTCGGATTACTTGGGTGACCAAGATGCCATCGAGTTTATGTGTAAAAACGCCGCCGCGGCCATATACGAATTGGAGCATTTTGGTATGCCGTTTGACCGCTTGGAAAACGGCAAAATATTCCAACGGCCGTTTGGCGGCATGACGCAAAATTTTGGTGAAAGCGCGATTTCTCGCACCTGTGCGGTGGCCGACAGAACTGGTCACGCTATGTTGCACACCTTGTACCAACGAAACATCCAGTCCAATACCCAGTTTTTTGTCGAGTGGTTGGCCTTGGATTTATTGCGCGATAAAGACGGCGACGTGCTAGGTGTGTTGGCCTTAGAAATAGAAACCGGTGAAGTGCATTGCATACGCGCCAAGGCCACCTTATTAGCCACCGGCGGTGCCGGTCGTATTTTCAAGGCCAGCACCAACGCCTTCATCAACACCGGTGATGGCTTGGGCATGGCAGCGCGCGCCGGCATTCCTTTGCAAGACATGGAGTTTTGGCAATTCCACCCAACCGGCGTGCTCAATGCCGGCGTGTTGATTACCGAGGGCGTGCGTGGCGAAGGCGGCTATTTATTGAACAGCGAAGGTGAGCGTTTCATGGAGCGTTACGCGCCGCATGCCAAAGACTTGGCCAGCCGTGACGTGGTGTCGCGTGCCATTGCTACCGAAATTAAAGCCGGCCGCGGCGTGGGTAAAAACAAAGACGCGGTGTATTTAAAACTAGACCATTTGGGTGAGGCTTTAATTAACGATAAATTGCCCGGCATACGCGAGATTGCCAAAACCTTTGCTAACGTGGATCCGGTCAAAGACCCCATCCCCATCGTGCCGACTGTGCATTACATGATGGGCGGCATACCTACCAATTTACAAGGCCAAGTGATCGCCCCCGACGCCAGTGGCGCTCAAGCGGTGGTCAATGGCTTGTACGCGGTAGGCGAGTGCGCTTGCGTATCGGTGCATGGCGCCAACCGTTTGGGCTCTAACTCGCTATTGGATTTAGTGGTGTTCGGTCGCGCCGCCGGCGACAAGATGGTGGAAGAAGTGAAAAAAGACAACAGCCACAAACCCTTGGCCGCCGATGCCTTTGATAAGACCTTGGCCAGACTGAATCGCTTGGACACGCAAACCCAAGGCGAATCGGTTAAAGACGTGGGTGCAGCGCTACGCGAGACCATGCAAACCCATTGCGGCGTATTCCGCTTCCCCGATTTGTTGCAATCCGGTGTGGTGGAAATAGACAAAGTCGCCGAGCGGGCTAAGCACACCGTGATCTCAGACAAGAGTCAGGTATTCAATACCGCTAGGGTGGATGCCTTGGAGTTGGATAATTTAGTGGAAGTGGCCTTGGCCACCATGCACGCGGCGGAAGCCAGAACCGAAAGCCGTGGCGCGCATGCGCGTGAAGACTTTATGCAGCGCGACGATGAGAAGTGGTTGACGCATTCCTTGTATTACCGTGAGGGCCACCGTTTAAGCTACAAACCGGTGCGCTTGAAACCGCAAACCGTGGACAGCTTTGAACCGAAAGCGCGCGTTTATTAATAGCGGCATGACATCAAGTTAAGCTTACAGAGACGATAAAAAATGAAATTTTCAATTTACCGATACAACCCAGACGTGGATAAAAAACCGTACATGCAAGACTACGACGTGGTTTTGGAAGACAGCGATCAAATGTTGCTGGATGCCTTGTTGCGCATTAAAGATTTGGACGACAGTTTAAGCCTGCGCAAATCTTGCCGTGAAGGCGTGTGCGGTTCCGACAGCATGAACATTAACGGTAAGAATGGCTTAGCTTGCATCACCAAGTTGGCTGATCTGGAGGAGCCGGTGGTGTTAAGGCCTATGCCAGGTTTGCCGGTGATACGCGACCTGGTGGTGGACATGACGCAGTTTTTTGAAAACTACAACTCAGTCAAACCGTATTTGGTGAACAACGATGCTCCGCCTGCCACCGAGCGCCTGCAATCGCCGGCTGATAGAGCTAAGCTGGATGGCCTCTACGAATGCATATTGTGCGGTGCGTGCACCACATCTTGCCCATCATTTTGGTGGAACCCGGATAAATTTGTCGGCCCAGCCGGCTTGATGCAAGCCTACCGTTTTATGGTGGATAGCCGTGATCAAGCCTTGGACGAGCGTTTGGATAATTTGGAAGAGCCAGACCGCTTATACCGTTGCCACAACATCATGAATTGCGTGGAAGTGTGCCCTAAAAAATTGAATCCCAATGCGGCCATCGCCAACATTAAAGATTTGAAATTTGAGCAAGCCCGCGAGCATAAAAACAAAGCGAAGAAGCACATAGAAATTAAAGCGGTATAAGCCACGCCATAACAGTAGACAAGCCCATGACGAATAGCCCAAACATGACAGACGAAGAAGTGCGCCGCTTAAGCTGGCGTTGTCGTCGTGGGCTATTGGAATTGGACATCGTCTTGCAGCGTTTCGCCGCCCATTACCTAGCCGGCTTGACGCAAGCTGAATTGGTGGCCTTGGACAGCTTGTTGGATTTGCCCGATAACGAATTTTTAGACTTGGTGACCCTAAGGTTGCCGGTTGCCGGGGTCGCTGCCTTGCAAGCAAAAAACTCGAACGACCAGGCGCTGCAAAGTGTGCTGGCTAAATTAAGTGCGCGTGACCAAAACGAAGGCTAATTTAGCCATCATTACATTAGTGAAAGAGCGATTATGACCCACTCAAGCAAAATCAAATGCTATAGCAACAGCGCCATGTTAGGCGAAAGCTGGCCCGGCATTCAGCTGTATTACCCGCCGGTTAAATACTCGCCGGCACTGGGCATATACGAAGATTTGACGCAAGCTGCGGCCCGCATGCGCAAGCACGCGCACAACACGCAAGCGCACACCTTGATTTTTGACTTGGAAGACGGTTGCCGGCAAAAAGAAATGAGCCGCGATTTATTGCGTCAAGAACTGCCCTTGCTGCGTAAGGTTAACCAAAAGGTGACCATCGCCATCCGGGCCAACTCCTTCCGTACCGATGAATACGAGCAAGACATGCAGTTGGTCAAGGACATGTCGGAATACATAGACGTGGTGATGTTGGCTAAAGCCGGTGAGGCTTACGGCGCGGCTGAAGTGCGCGATTTGTCTAATTTCTTAATAGAGATTAACCCTAACATCACCATACAGCCGATTATTGAGCACCCTAAATCGCTCAAAATTGCTCCCGAGTTGTTGCAATACAACACGGTTAAGCACGTGGTGTTTGGTATCCATGACTTTTCTAAAGCCATGGGCATACACATCACCCCGGAGCACTGGATAGAAGAATTGCAGTTCTACATGAATCACTTGATGTTTGACGCGCGTATCGCCGGTAAGGGCGTGATAGGGGGCGTGGAAACCTTAATCGGCAGCAACATCATGCCGGAAAAATTTCTGGAACCGCATGACGTGCGCCGTTGGTTGGATTTGCACGGCGATAACGAGTCGCGCATCGTCTACAAGCACGCATGCCAAGAGGCGGCCATGGGCTTAACCGGTAAGCAAGTGATACACCCAGGACACATTCATTTATGCAAAACCGCTTACACGCCATCGCCCACCGAAGTGAACCAAAAAGTGCGCATCCTTAAAGCGGCCATCGAAGCCGATGCCTTACACGGTGGCGCGATTAAATTTGAGGGGGAGATGTTGGATCCACCCATGTTTGGTAAAGCCTTGCAAACCTTGTTGCGCGCGCATGCCTTACAAGCGATCACCCCAGAAGACAAAAACTTTGCCTTGCACGTACTGGAATTATTACCGGCCCAAGTGATACGCCAAAACTGGCCATACGGGGCCATATTGTAGGTAGACGCAGCAGCCTGATTCGGCTGTTTGCACAAAAAACGCTAAAACGGATAGAGGATAGACCATGCAAAAATTTGAAGAATTTCCAGTCTGGCAGTGGGCCGTGCCTAAACAATTTAATATTGGCGCGGCTTGCACCGATAGACATTTGCACACGCCGATCGCGCAGACGGTGGCCATGATAGTGGAAGACGACGCGCTGGGCACCTCACAAATAACTTTTGCCGAATTGGCCAGCCGCACCGATCAGTTTGCCCAGTTGTTGCGCAACAGTGGCGTGGCAGCAGGCGACCGGGTGCTGATCCGTTTGCCTAACAGCCTGGATTACCCGATTGCCTTTTTGGGCACCATGAAGCGCGGCGCGATTTCCGTGCCCACTTCCACCTTGTTGACCGCCGAAGAAGTGGCCTACTTGGCTAAAGATTCGACTGCCACGGTATTGGTGACAGACAAGGCAGCGTGGCCAGCTTTGCAAGACCATTTATCCAATTTGCCAAATTTAAAGCAGGTGTTTCTATCCGGTGTCGGTGAGATTCAGCCGCATGCTAGCTTGCAGGTCAGCGATTTAAGCCAACAATTGGCCGCCATTAGCCATTGCGAAGGCAACCATGCCACGGCCGCCGATGACCCTGCCTACTTGGTTTACACCTCGGGCACCACCGGTTACCCCAAAGGCGTGTTGCACGCCCACCGTGCCTTGATTGGCCGTGAGCCCGCTGCTAAGTATTGGTTTAATTTTGCCGAAGACCAACAAGATCGCATCATGCACTCGGGTAAATTTAACTGGACCTATGTATTGGGTACCGGCTTGATGGATCCTTTGTATTTGGGTAAAACCGTGATCGTGCACGAAGGCAAAAACGACGCCGATTTGTGGACGCGATTGATCGCTAAACACGCCGCCACCATTTTTGTTGGGGTGCCCACCATATACCGTCAAATCATTCAAAAATCGACGGCTGCTCAGGTCGATGTGCCTAGCTTGCGTCACTGCATGAGTGCCGGTGAGCATTTGTCCGACGAAGTGTTGCAGCAATGGCGTGGCCGTTTCGGACGCGATATTTTTGAAGCCGTTGGCATGAGTGAGTTCTCCTATTACTTAAGTCAAAGTGTGTTTAGACCGATACGCCCCGGTTCCGCCGGCTTCCCGCAACCCGGCCATGCCATACAATTACTTAATCCCGACACCTTAGAAGCCGTGCCGCCAGGTGAAGAGGGCATGATATGCGTACCCGATAGCGACCCCGGTTTGTTCTTGCGTTACTGGAATCTGGATGAAGAAACTGCCAAGTACAAGCACGATGGCTGGTTCTTTACTGGCGATTACGCACGCTACGATGCCGACGGTTACATCTGGTTCTTAGGCCGTAAAGACGACATCATTAAGAGCTTTGGCTACCGCGTGTCACCCTATGAAATCGAACGCGTGTATAAATCGCACCCAGCGGTGGCGGATTGCGCAGCGGTGGGCGAAGAATTGGAAAAAGACAAATTATTGGTGGTCACTTACGTGATCTTGCAGCCCGATGCCAGTGTCACAGCCGATGAATTATTGGCTTTTGGTAAGCAACATTTGGCGGCCTACAAAACCCCCAAAACCGTGTATTTGACCAAGGATTTCCCTCGTACCAAAAATGGTAAAATTCTACGCAAGGACATCAACAACCAAATTGCCTACGCCAAATCAGCCAGGTAAGCCAAGTTAACGCAACGCTAAAGCCAACATGACCACCATCAAACAAAACGATTTTATAGACAGCGTAGCCGATGCCCTGCAGTACATCTCCTATTACCATCCGCTGGATTACATCCAAGCCTTGGGCCGTGCTTATGAAGCCGAGCAGTCGCTGCCAGCCAAGGACGCGATTGCACAAATCTTAAGCAACTCGCGGCTGTGCGCCGAGGGCAAACGGCCGCTATGCCAAGACACCGGCATCGTCGTGGCTTTTGTGCAAATCGGCATGCAAGTAAAGTGGGACACCCAGTTAACGGTAGAGCAAATGGTCAACGAGGGCGTGCGTCGCGCCTACACCTTGCCTGAAAATAAGCTCAGGGCCTCTATTGTCAGTGACCCAGCGGGTAAGCGCGGCAACACCAAAGACAACACCCCGGCCGTGGTGCACGTGTCCATGGTAGCGGGCGATAAAGTTGAAATCAGCATCGCTGCCAAAGGCGGTGGCTCAGAAAACAAAGCCAAACTGGCCATGCTTAATCCCAATGACAGCATAGTGGATTGGATACTGGAAGTGGTGCCTAAAATGGGTGCGGGCTGGTGCCCACCAGGCATGCTAGGCATAGGCATAGGCGGCAGCGCCGAGAAAGCCATGTTGCTGGCCAAAGAATCGTTGATGGCGCCGATAGACATACACGAATTGCAAGCCCGTGGGGCGAACAATCGCATAGAAGAATTGCGCTTGGAAATTTTTGAAAAAGTGAATGCGCTAGGCATAGGCGCCCAAGGTTTAGGCGGGCTGGCCACGGTGCTGGACGTAAAAATATTGGATTACCCGACCCATGCCGCCTCATTGCCGGTGGCGATTATTCCTAACTGCGCCGCAACACGCCATGTGCATTTTGAATTGGATGGCAGTGGCCCGGCGCAATTAACGCCGCCTAATTTAAACGATTGGCCGCAAGTGCAGTGGGCACCTAGCAGTGCTGCCTTGAGAGTGAATTTGGACAGCGTGACTAGGGGCAGCATACAGGCTTGGCAGCCAGGCCAAACCCTGCTGTTAAGCGGTAAATTATTAACCGGTCGCGATGCCGCGCACAAACGCATTGCCACCATGATGGCCAAGGGCGAGCCCTTGCCGGTGGACTTTACCAATCGATTTATTTATTACGTGGGCCCGGTGGATGCGGTTGCTGACGAGGCGGTAGGGCCGGCTGGCCCGACCACGGCGACGCGCATGGACGGTTTCACCGAGATGATGTTGGGTCCAGTTGGCTTGTTGGGCATGGTCGGTAAAGCCGAGCGGGGCGATGAAACCATAGCGCTGATCGCCAAGCACCGTTCGGTGTATTTAACCGCAGTGGGCGGGGCGGCCTATTTGGTCAGCAAAGCCATTAAGAAAGCTGAGGTATTGGCCTTTGCCGACTTAGGCATGGAAGCCATTTACGAATTTACCGTAGAAGACATGCCGGTCACGGTCGCCGTGGACAGCCATGGCGAGTCGGTGCACCAAACTGGACCGGCGTTGTGGAAAGAAAAAATCGCACAGCAAGCCATACAATTGCATGTAAAGTAATGGGCTGCGCAGGATTGCGCGGACCAAGCTAAACATAAGCTGGCCCGTTTGCCGATCAAGCAATGTTAAAAAATGACGTGGGAGAACACGCTATGCCAGCACTAAAGTTAGGCCACAAGCTAACAGTGTGTTTATTGCTGTTGCCATGCATGGCCCACGCTACCGACTTATTGGGCTATTTGACTGATCAAGACGGTCGCTATATTGGGCCATCGGTGGCCGACAACATTGCTTTGATGGACACCGATAAAAATGGCTTTGTCGATGTGTTTGAAGTGCGGGCATTTTTAGAATTAAAGCACGGCAAGGGCTATGAAAAAGAGCTGATGGATAAAATGGAAGCCTCAGCCAAAGGCCAAAGTTGTGGCACGCCTTTTGCTAATACTATTTACCAGTAGTGAGCTGGCCTATCGTAACCGGGTCTAACACAGCCGGGAAAATTAACGCAGCTAAAACCAAGTCTGGCTTGCAAATTGCTATAATCAACCCTTAACTATTAACCAAACTAAAGATTGCGAACACCATGTTAAAAGCTTATCAAACTCACGTTCAAGAACGCGCCGCACTGCAACTGCCGCCTTTGCCACTCAACGCCGAACAAGTCGCGCAAGTGGTTGAATTGTTAAAGAATCCAGCGGCCGATCAAGCTGATACCTTGTTGGATTTAATTACCAATCGCACGCCAGCCGGTGTGGATCAAGCCGCATACGTCAAAGCCGCTTTTTTGGCTGACATTGCCAATGGTGTGGCCAAGTCACCATTGATAGCCCCGGCGCACGCGGTGCAATTGTTGTCCACCATGTTGGGCGGCTATAACGTGCAAGCCTTGGTGTCATTGTTGGATACACCCTTGGCCGAAGCAGCCGTGTCGGCTTTAAGTAAAACCATATTGATGTTTGATGCTTTCCACGACGTGGCTGAAAAAATGCAGGCCGGTAACCCGCACGCGAAAAAACTCATCACTTCATGGGCCAATGCCGAGTGGTTTACCCAAGCGCCGGCTTTGGCCGAAGAGATTAAGCTGGTGGTGTTCAAAGTCGATGGCGAGACCAATACCGATGATTTGAGCCCGGCACAAGATGCTTGGAGCCGCCCAGACATTCCTTTGCACGCCAAGGCCATGTTAATCAATAAAATGCCAGAAGGCTTGAACACCATAGCCAATTTGCAGAAAAAAGGCTTGCCCTTAGCCTACGTGGGCGATGTGGTTGGCACCGGTTCATCACGCAAGTCTGCCATCAATTCCTTGCAATGGTTTATGGGCAACGACATTCCTAACATTCCAAATAAACGCACCGGCGGCGTGATATTGGGCAATAAAATTGCGCCTATCTTCTTTAATACTGCCGAAGATTCTGGCGCTTTGCCCATACAGTGCGACGTGTCTAAAATGGCCACCGGTGACGTCATCACCTTGCAACCCTACGCTGGCAAAGTGTTAAACGAAGCCGGCCAAGAAATTGCAAACTTTGATTTATCGCCCGTGACTTTGCCAGACGAAGTGCGCGCCGGTGGCCGCATTGCTTTGATCATAGGTCGTGGCTTGACCGCTAATGCGCGTGCCGCTTTAGGCTTACCCGCTACCACGCAATTTATCAGCGCCGTGGCGCCGAAGGACAGCGGCAAAGGCTACACCTTGGCGCAAAAAATGGTAGGCAGAGCGTGTGGCTTACCGGAAGGCCAGGGCGTGCGCCCAGGAGCCTACTGCGAACCCAAGGCCACCACCGTTGGCTCGCAAGATACCACAGGCGGCATGACCCGCGACGAGTTGAAAGAATTGGCCTGCTTGGGCTTTAGCGCCGATTTGGTTATGCAGAGTTTTTGCCATACGGCTGCCTACCCGAAACCGGTGGACATCAAATTGCAACACAGCCTGCCGGAATTCATGAGCAGTCGTGGCGGCGTCAGCTTGCGCCCAGGCGACGGCGTGATCCACTCTTGGTTAAACCGCATGGTATTACCAGACACCGTGGGCACCGGCGGTGACTCGCACACGCGTTTCCAGATAGGT
>SXLB01000069.1 GCA_005777825.1 Methylotenera sp.
GGAACGTTGGCGCACAAGCGCATGGAGGCCAACATATTCAGGCCTTCTATGTAATCTTTAGCATGTTGCTTCTCACCGCTCAATATCATCCAGCCGGCACGGTAACCGCAGGTACGGTAATTTTTAGACAAGCCATTAAAGGTAACGAATAAAATGTCATCGGCTAAGGACGCGATGGACGTATGAGTGTGACCATCGTAGAGCACTTTGTCGTAAATTTCATCGGCAAAAATAACCAAGCCGTGGTGCCTAGCAATCTCTATGATGCCTTGCAATATCGCCGGCGGGTACAATGCCCCAGTTGGGTTATTTGGGTTAATGACCACGATGCCGCGCGTGTTTGCGGTGATTTTGGATTCTATGTCTTTAAGGTCCGGCATCCATCCGCTGGCTTCATCGCACAGGTAATGCCGCGCAGTACCGCCAGCCAAGGTCACGGCGGCCGTCCATAAGGGGTAATCTGGCATAGGCACCAGCACTTGGTCGCCATTATTTAGCAAGCCTTGCATGGCCATCACAATCAACTCAGACACACCGTTACCAATAATGATGTCGTCTACCGTCACGCCTTTAATGTGCTTGGCTTGCGTACTGTGCATGATGGCTTTGCGTGGTTCAAACAAGCCTTTGCTGTCGGTGTAACCACCGGCTTTAGACATATTGCGTATGACGTCTTGCTGAATTTCTTCAGGCACTTCGAAACCGAACGCCGCTGGGTTGCCTATGTTCAACTTAATGATGCGTTGGCCTTCTTCTTCCATTTGACGGGCGCGTTGCAAGACCGGGCCGCGTATGTCGTAACAGACGTTGGCCAGCTTATTGGATTTTTCTAATTTTTTTTGATTGGATGCTTGCATGATGCCAGGCCAGCTTATTAATTTTTAATTAATAAAGCGCAATAGTTAAAGGCGTTAGTTTACATTAGAATGACCATTTGGTTCAATGTAAGCCCGTTAAGACCGGCACGAATAGAGATCAACAACGCCCATGAAATTGCACTTAAACACGCAGGCAAACTTAAATTTAATTACCGCCTACAGCGAGGCTTACATCGAAATCAATAAGCAGCGTTTTGGCCACAGCCTCATCGTCATGCCAGAACTGTGTTTGCACGATTGGAACGTCAAACACTACACTGAGATTGGGCTTAGCCAAGTCGCTAAGCTGATCGAATTGCAGCGCAGCCATAAGATCGAAGTCTTGCTGCTGGGTACAGGCGAAAAGCAGCATTTTTTGACGGGTGCCCCTTACTTCGCACTGGCGGAAAAAGGCATCACCATAGAATGCATGAGCACGGCCGCCGCCTGCCGAACCTATAACATTTTGATGAGTGAAGGCCGGCAAGTCATGGCTGCATTAATGGTCTAAACGACTGCTTATGGCTGGCTGATGCGGCTAAAGGTAATCTGCAAACCGCGATCAGTAATTTGCATGGCTTTGACTTGGTAGTAGTCGTTGCCAAATTTCAAATCTTGAGGCTTGAAGGCATATAGACTGACGCCGTTTAATTTTTCCGCTGCCAGACTTTGCGCCACCACGTTGGCAAATTCCATGTAGCTAGTCTTCTCGCCATCTAAACTAAGCTGATCCACTTCCACCTCGTTTAGCACAATGGCATTGGCCACGGCGTCAAATTGCAACTCGCCCGAGACCATGACCTTACCGCTATAGGCTTTACCGCTTGGTGTATGGCTGAGCTTCACATCAAAACGGGTTTCCATGCGACCGTTTTTTTGCTCAAAACTAACCACGGGGTTGAGCAAGTTCACTTGGAAGACTTTGAGCAGGGGAATGGGCGCGTTGAAGCGCTCGTGTATTTTTTTCTGAACCTGCTGCGGGCTTACATGATAGGTGCGCTCGGGTAAACTAACGCAGGCCACCAGCAGGGTGGCGGCCAGTAAAACAACAGCGTAACAGCGCGTTATTGCCACTAAAGCTTGCGCTTAACTAGAGATTTTTAGTGGATAAGGTTAGCGTGGCGTTGGTGCCGCCAAAACCAAAGCTATTGGACAAAGCCGTCTCTATTTTGACGTTGTCTAGTCGGCTGCGAACAATGTTTAAGCCTTCGGCCGCTGGATCCAGTGTCTCAATATTGGCCGATGCCGCTATAAAACTGTGCTGCATCATAAGCAAGGTGTAAATCGCCTCATTGACCCCGGCTGCGCCAAGCGCATGGCCAGACAAGGATTTGGTCGAGGCGATGGCCGGTTGTTGATTTAAGCCATTTGCGCCGAATACTTCGCGTATCGCTTCCAGCTCTTTGGTGTCGCCCACCGGTGTACTGGTGCCGTGGGTATTGATGTAATCGATTTTACTGTCCACGCCTTGTAAGGCTTGGCGCATACAACGCACTGCGCCCTCGCCACTTGGCGCAACCATGTCGTAACCGTCGGACGTGGCGCCGTAACCAACCACTTCAGCAATAATGCGAGCACCACGGGCTTTAGCATGCTCGTACTCTTCCAGCACCAATATACCGCCGCCGCCAGAAATAACAAAACCATCACGGTTCGCATCGTAAGTGCGCGAGGCTTTATCCGGGGTCTCGTTA
>SXLB01000070.1 GCA_005777825.1 Methylotenera sp.
GATTTAAGGCAAATTCTGCACGATGCGGACGTGGCGACCGTGCTGGAAAAGCTCGATCAAGATTTGATAGGCCTGTCGCCAGTTAAGCAGCGCATTAAAGAAATTGCGGCATTTCTAGTGGTGTCGCGTGCGCGTTTGCAATTGGGTATTGAAGGTGCACAGCCTAATTTACACATGTGTTTTACTGGTAATCCCGGTACGGGTAAAACCACGGTTGCGTTGCGCATGGCCGAGATGCTGCATCGATTAGGCTATGTACGCAAAGGGCACGTGGTGAGTGTGACGCGTGATGATTTGGTTGGGCAATACATCGGACATACTGCTCCTAAAACTAAAGAAGTCCTAAAAAAAGCCATGGGTGGGGTGTTGTTTATTGATGAGGCGTATTATTTGTATCGCCCAGAAAATGAGCGTGATTATGGACAAGAGGCCATAGAAATACTGTTGCAAGTGATGGAAAACAACCGTGACGATTTGGTGGTGATTTTAGCCGGCTATAAGGATCGCATGAATTTATTTTTTCAGTCCAACCCTGGTTTGTCATCACGCATTGCACACCACATTGATTTTCCTGATTACACGCAGGTGGAATTGTTGGAAATTGCCCAAAAAATGATTGCCAGCATGCATTATCAGTTTGATGCAAACGCGCTGATTGCCATGAATGACTACATTGCGCAGCGTCAAGCTCAGCCACATTTTGCCAATGCACGGTCGATTAGAAATGCGCTGGATAGGGTGCGTTTACGCCATGCTAACCGCATGTTTGATTTAAGCGCTAAGGCAAGTGCCTACGCCAGCGCTGAAGATTTATCCACCATTACAGAAGACGACATTCGTGCTTCACGCGTCTTTAACAAGCTTGAACAAGCATAAGCCTGGCATAGGCTAATTAACCATCAGGAGCAGCATGCGTTCACCCATCAGCCTGGCACAGTATCTAGCCGACACCTTAAGCGGTGCAAGCCATGCAGAGAGCTTGGCCGCATTGTTGTTGTCTGTCGCTAACACCAGCATAGCCATTGCTGGATTGGTATCCAAAGGTGGTTTGTCCGACTTATCAGGCAAGCTTTCCAGCCAAAATGTACAAGGAGAAACGCAGACTCAGCTTGATCTGATTGCCAATCAATTATTCATCCAAGACTTAATGGCCAGCGGCTTGGTTGCAGGGCTGGTTTCTGAAGAAATGGACAGTGCAATTGAAGTGACGGCGGGCGCGCCTTTTTTGGTGGCGTTTGATCCACTGGATGGTTCGTCCAACATAGCGGTGAATGTGGCCATAGGTTCTATTTTTTCTGTGTTAAACGCGCCCCATGATCATGTGCCAACCGAGGCGGATTACTTGCAAGCAGGCAGCCAGCAAATAGCCGCCGCCTATGCCTTGTATGGCCCCAGCACCATGTTCGTGCTCACGGTAGGTAAGGGTACTTGTGGCTTTACGCTGGACAGCCAGCTTGGGCAATACGTTTTAACTCATAGCAATATGCGCATTCCTGAAGCGTGTAGTGAATTTGCCATCAATGCCAGCAATGTCAACTATTGGGAAGCGCCGATACAGCGTTATATTGAAGACTGCCAGGCAGGTGAGGCTGGCCCTCGCGGTAGGGCTTTTAATATGCGTTGGGTGGCTAGTTTGGTGGCCGATATTCATAGGATACTCATTCGTGGCGGCGTGTATCTTTATCCCAAAGACAATAAGCTGCCAACCAAGGCAGGCCGATTAAGGCTGCTGTATGAAGTTAATCCCATGGGCATGTTAATAGAACAAGCCGGTGGAAAAAGCACAACAGGGAGAAAATCCTTGTTAGAAGTGGTTCCTAGTGAGATACATCAACGATTGCCTATGATTGTTGGCTCGCATCAAGAAGTGGCGTTAATTGAGCGCTATTACCAAAACTTTGATGCAGGTTCAAGCCATGCGCAGGGCTCACCATTGTTTGGTAAACGTTCTTTATTTCATAAAAATAGCCACTGAAGGAGATAGGTATGTCCAGAAATTACCCTGTTATTGCAATTACTGGCTCATCGGGCGCAGGTACCACATCCGTGATGGGGAGTTTTAGGCATATTTTTAGACGAGAAAATATTAAAGTGCAGGCCATAGAAGGTGATTCCATGCACCGGTATGAGCGCAAGGAAATGGACCTTGAGTTGGCCAAACAAAAGAAAATTCAGGATAGCCATTTCAGTCATTTTAGCCCTAGGGCTAATTTGTTGCCTGAATTGGCTGAAACTTTCCGGCAATTTGGCGAAACAGGCCAATGTAAGGTCAGAAAATATTTGCATACCGATGACGAGGGTTTAATCTATCAGCAAAAAGCCGGCACCATGACGCCTTGGCAAAACAGTGTAGAGGGCGCCGAAGTTTTATTTTACGAAGGTTTGCATGGCGGTTACGTTGGCCCGGATGCAGACGTTGCCAAACACGTGGATTTATTAGTTGGGGTGGTGCCCATCATTAACTTGGAATGGATACAAAAACTGCATCGTGATCATAAAATTCGTGGGTATTCAAAAGAAGCGGTGACCGACATTATCTTGCGTCGTATGCCAGATTACGTCAATTATATTTGCCCGCAATTTTCACGCACGCACGTTAATTTTCAACGTGTTCCCACGGTAGATACCTCCAATCCCTTCATTGCAAACGACATTCCAAGTGCAGATGAAAGTATGGTGGTTATACGTTTTGGCAACCCAGCTGGAATTGATTTTGCCTATTTGCTCGCCATGTTGCATGACTCCATGATGACTAGACCGAATACTTTGGTGGTGCCTGGTGGGAAGATGGGCTTGGCCATGCAGCTGATTTTTACTCCCATGATTATGCGCTTGATGAGCATGCGCGATTAAACAGACATTGAAAAGATAAACGCATGGCACTCATTTCACTCAGGCAATTATTAGATCACGCTGCAGAGCATCAATATGCTTTGCCCGCCTTTAACGTGAATAATATGGAGCAGATACAGGCAATATTAAAAGCGGCTGATGAGGTGGATAGCCCAGTCATTCTTCAGGCTTCAGCAGGGGCTCGTGGCTATGCCGGAGAGGCGTTTTTACGGCGTTTGGTTGAAGCGGCGATTGAGCAATACCCGCATTTGCCTTTATGCATGCACCAAGACCATGGTGCATCACCAGCGGTATGCCAGACCGCCATTCGTAGCGGATTTTCCAGTGTGATGATAGACGGTTCCTTAATGAGCGATGCTAAAACTCCGGCCTCTTACGATTACAACGTAGACGTGACGCGCCGCGTGGTTGAATCTGCGCATGCTGTAGGCGTTTCGGTAGAAGGCGAATTGGGTTGCTTAGGCTCGCTAGAAACAGGGCAGGCAGGGGAGGAAGATGGCGTTGGCGCAGCCGGGATTTTAAACGAAGCGCAATTGTTAACCGACCCCGAGGAAGCCGCAAGATTTGTTCAAGCCACGCAAGTAGACGCGTTAGCCATCGCCATAGGTACCAGTCATGGTGCCTATAAATTTAGCCGCCCACCAACCGGCGATATGTTAGCTATAGATCGCATTAAGGCGATTCATGCGCGTATTCCTAATACGCATTTAGTTATGCATGGCTCGTCTAGCGTAGGCCAAGAATGGCTCGCCATGATACGTCAATACGGCGGGCAGATTAAAGAGACGTATGGTGTACCCGTTTCGGAAATTATTGAAGGCATTAAAAATGGCGTGCGCAAGGTGAACATTGATACCGATATTCGTCTAGCCATGACCGCTGCCATGCGTAAGAAAATGGCAGAAAGCCCAGAAGAATTCGATCCTAGAGTTTTTTTTCAAGCCGCCATCATTGCAGCAAAGAGTGTGTGTAAGAATCGTTTTGAAGTTTTTGGTAGTGCGGGGCAAGCGGCGAAAATTAAAGTTATTGCATTGGATGCCATGGCGATCCGTTATGCCCAC
>SXLB01000071.1 GCA_005777825.1 Methylotenera sp.
CCATCGATAGAGATGCCGTTGTCGTCCCAGAACGCGGTTAATTTACCCAAACCCCATGTGCCGGCTAAGGCACAGGCTTCGTGTGAAACGCCTTCCATCATGCAACCGTCACCTAAAAATACATAGGTTTGGTGATCCACAATGTCATGGCCTGGTTTATTGAATTGATTGGCTAATAATTTTTCTGCCATAGCAAAACCCACGCCATTGGCAATACCTTGGCCTAATGGGCCTGTGGTGGTTTCAACGCCAGGTGCGTAACCGTACTCTGGGTGGCCGGCACATTTTGAATGCAATTGACGGAAGGTTTTTAATTCATCCATGGGCAAGGCATAACCGGTCAGGTGTAGCAATGAATAAATCAACATGGAGCCGTGACCATTAGAAAGCACAAAGCGATCGCGGTTGGCCCATTCAGGGTTTTTTGGGTTATGGCTTAAATGGTGATTCCACAATTCTTCAGCAATTTCTGCCATGCCCATGGGCGCACCTGGGTGTCCAGAATTCGCTTTTTGTACCGCATCCATAGATAACGCACGGATGGCGTTGGCTAGGTCTTTACGTGTTGCCATAAATTTCTCCCTAATGATTATGCTTGCAGTTTCACCCGTCGTGTGTGGCTATCGGTCACACAGAAAATCCAGTAAAACCTTGAATGAATTCTTCAAAAAGCCAGTTTTAAGGACTGGCTTTTTGCAAAGGTTCAATTATTGCTTAATTACCCTATTTGGGCAAGGGCTTAGGGCGCATGCCTTTAGAAAATAGCCGTGATGGCTAGATGCTGGAGGGGATCTTTTTCAGTCGGTCTTCTACAGTATGCCAAGTTTGATTTTAATGACGTATTTGGCAATGTAGCCAACCATGCCAAAAGTCAGGCCAAGAAAAAGTGCAAAGGTACCAAATTTGCCGGCTTTGGATTCCCAGGCCAAGTGGCCAACAATGAATACCATCAATAGCATGAGGCCGCCTACACCATAGGTCATGCCCAATTCAGTAATTTGCGTTTCGGTTAATCCAAAAAAGGTGCCTTGCATAGCTTTCCTTATTGCAGTTTTAGTGGCTTAAATGAGCGCCAAGATTTGTTGTTGAGCAAATTCCATGGGCTTGCGTTTGAAACCGCTTTTGGCAAATTGCTGCCAGCGTCCCATCACATAGCACATCATTAAGTTGGCTTGCGCTTCGGCATCGGTTTTGTGACCGGTTTGCGTTTCGGCTATGCGCAGGCTTTGTTTGAGTGTGACTTCTATTCGATCCGTTAGTTGGTTAATGCGCACTTGCAATTTTTCGTCTTCGTTGACCAAGGCGTCGCCAATTAACACGCGCGTCATGCCTGGGTTTTTTTCCGCAAATACCAAAAGCATGGATAAAATGCGTTGCAGTTGTTTTTGCCCATCGGTTTCTTCTGAGCTAATTTTGTTGATTAGGCCAAAAACGGTTTCTTCGATAAACACAATCAAGCCTTCAAACATTTGCGCTTTGTTGGCAAAGTGACGGTATAAAGCCGCTTCGCTGACATCCAATTTGGCAGCCAAGGAGGCCGTGGTGATTTTTTCGCGCTTAGGCGATTCCAGCATTTTGGCTAGGGTTTCTAAAATTTGATGTTTACGTTCGCCGGCCATAAGCTTCTCCCTTGCTTGCTATTGATTAAGTGTTAGTTAAATTATAACCGAATGTGAGTGAGTGCTAACACTTGGTTGATGCGGTAGTCGACAAAGCTGGGTTTGTGGTATTTTTTGCTGAGCAACACCGTCTTCATGCCCAGCCGTTTCGCTGTCATTAGGGCCGCCGCGTTGTCTTCTAATAACACGCAGTCGCTGGCTTTCACTCTCAGGCTGGCCAGCAGTAATTGAAAGCCGCGCACGGAAGGTTTAGCGTGAAATTTAGTGGATTCAACACTGAAGACCAGTTCAAAGCAATCGGCTATGCCGAGTAAATTCAGCACCCTCAGTGCGTAATCCCTAGGGGCGTTGGTGAACACCACTTTGCGTCCGGCCAGGCTTTGTATTAAATGGCGCAAGCGTTTCACTGCTATGACGCGCTCGGCTAAATCGTCAAATTGGTGCGTCACTTTTAGAAAATGTTGCGGATCGGTTTGATGGTGGCGCATCAGGCCCTTGAGGGTGGCGCCGTAAACCCGCCAATAATGCCTACGCAAGTGGTGAGCTGCCGCCTCATCCATGGCCAAGGTGTCCATGATGTAGTTGGTCATGGCCTGGTTCATGACCGGAAAAATGTGCGCACTGGCGTTATGCAAGGTGTCGTCTAGATCAAACACCCAAACTTTGGCCGCCCTGCTGCTGGCCAATTTATTTGGCCTTAATGAGCGTGCCCACGCCTTCGTCGGTCAACACTTCCAGTAGCAAGGCATGTTCTACCCGGCCGTCGATGATGTGCACGGTTTTAACCCCGCTTCTGGCGGCATCCAATGCCGAGCCGATTTTTGGCAACATGCCACCCGATAGGGTGCCGTCGGCGACCAAGTCGTCAATTTGCTTGGGCGTCAGGCCGGTGAGTAATTCGCCATTTTTATCCAGCACGCCTGGTGTATTGGTGAGCATAATGAGTTTTTCTGCGCCCAAAATTTCAGCCAACTTGCCGGCCACCACATCGGCATTGATGTTATAGGACTCGCCATCTTTGCCTACGCCAATAGGGGCGACCACCGGTATAAAATCGCCGCCATCCAAAAAGTTGATGATGCTAGGGTCGATGGCGCTGATTTCGCCCACCAATCCCACGTCTATCATTTTCTTGGGGTCGTTTAAATCTTCCATCAGCAATTTATGCGCGTGGATGAAGTTGCCGTCTTGGCCGGTCAAGCCGACGGCTTTGCCGCCGTGGCGATTGATTAGATTAACGATTTCTTTATTCACTTGGCCACCCAGCACCATTTCCACCACGTTCATGGTTTCGGCATCGGTCACGCGCATGCCTTGAATGAACTCGCCTTTTTTGCCCAGCTTGTCCAGCATCTCGTTAATTTGCGGGCCGCCGCCGTGCACCACCACTGGGTTCATGCCCACCAGTTTTAACAACACCACGTCTTGGGCAAAGCATTCTTTTAAATGCTCATCGGTCATGGCGTTGCCACCGTATTTAATGACGATGGTTTTATCGAAAAAGCGTTTGATGTAAGGCAGCGCCTCAGCCAGAGTGCGGGCTTTTAATTCGGCAGTGATTTGGTTTAGCATAAGGATTCCATTGGCTTTGTTTGCTGTGACTTAAGTTTGCCTCATTGTACTAAAATTTTCTAAAGCGTTTTGTTAAAAACCTTAGAATTGCGTTGGAAATTATAAAGTTTTTGTTTTTCCGCCGGCAGTTTGTCTACACTTTGTTCGGTGAAGCCGCGCTCTAAAAACCAATGCTCGGTGCGCGTGGTTAAGCAAAACAGGCTTTTAAAGCCCAATGTTTTGGCTGCTTGCGCGCAGTAATAAAAGAGCTTGTCGCCACGGCCGGCGCCGCGGTAAGCGGGGTCTATGGCTAGACAAGCAAATTCCGCCGTGCGTTCTGCTCTAAATGGGTAAAGCGCGGCGCAGCCTATGACCCGGTTGTCGTGCTCCATCACGTAAAAATGGTCGATTTCCATTTCGATGCGCTCGCGTCCGCGGCGCACTAAAAAGCCTTCGGCTTCCAGCGGTTCTATCAGTTTGAGTATGCCGCCCACGTCATCAATGTCGGCTTGGCGCATGCTTTCTAAGCTTAATTCGGTGACCATGGTGCCTATGCCGTCAACGGTAAACAGCTCTTGTATGATGGCGCCGTCTATGTGCCGAGAAATAAGGTGGGTGCGCGCGACGCCATGGCCACAAGCCCTAACGGCGGCCGGTAGATAGTAATTAACGTCTTCGGATACGTTAATGGCTTGTTCGTTTTCCTGCGCCCGGGTTTGGATATTTTTTAGCAAATTACCGGCCTTTTCAGCGGTCATTTCACGCAGCAATTCGCCTCGCAAATTGTGCACGCCGGCTGAGTCCATTAAGAAAATCAGCTTATCGGCATCCAAGGCGATGGCGGCGCTCACTGCCACGTCCTCTAGACTTAGGTTAAACGCCTCGCCGGTGGGGGAGTAGCCCAATGGCGACAGCAAGACCAATTCGCCATCGTCTAGGCGTTTTTGCATGGCAAAGGCATCAACCCGCCGCACTTCGCCAGTGTGTTGCAAATCCACGCCATTTCGCACGCCACTTGGTTTGGCCGTGACGAAATTGCCGCTGGCCACGCGTATGTCCGCGCCGGCCATGGGGGAATTGACCAGCCCCATGGACAGCAAGGCTTCTATTTCTACTCGTATGGCACCGTTGGCTTCTTTTACTGCTTCCATGGCCTCGTCATCGGTGACGCGTAAGCCGTCGACAAATTTAGGCGTGAGTTTATCCCGTTTTAAACGCCGTTCAATTTGCGGCCTGGCACCGTGCACCAATACCAAGCGCACTTCTAAGCTGGCGAGCAAATTTAAATCGTGCGACAAGGCGACAAATTGTTTTTCGTCCACCACCTCGCCGCCAAAGGCAATGACAAAGGTGCGGCCGCCAAAAGCGTGGATGTAAGGCGTGGCCGAGCGAAACCATTGCACAAAATCTTTTGCATGGGGTTGCGAGGACGGTTTGTTGGCTAAGCGCGTTTCCGATCCGGATGCCGTGCTAATAGGTAGCTCGCTGTGGACATACAAGTAAGCCGGCGTGCAATCTAAGGCAGCGGCCACTTTGCGTAACAAGCTCTCGTTGATACCCAATTCGCCGCGCTCTATGCGTGATAAATTGCCTGCATCGGCGGCCACTTGGGCAGCCAAGGTTTGCAGGGTCATGCGCAATGCTTTGCGCCGATTACGGATAGCGTTGGCCAATGACATGGGTGATAAGCCTTATTTTATTGTAAATTTTACAAAATAATAAAATTAATTTGTAAATAAAGCAAGTGTCAGGCTAGAAATCGCCCCAAAGACTTTGCATAACGGTGATGGCGGTTAGCGCGGCGGTCTCGGTGCGCAGTATGCGCGGGCCTAAAACGATGGATTGAAAGCCGTGTTGGCTGGCCAGGCGTATTTCCGCCTCGGTCAAGCCGCCTTCCGCGCCTATGAGTAATGCAATCGAGCCCTGATCTGCGGTTAAATCGGCAAGGCGTGTTGCGCCCACCGGATTAAGTAATAGTCGCGTGCTGTGGCTGTCGGCATGCTTGGCCAGCCATTGGCTGAGGCTGAGCGGGGCTAGCACCGATGGAATGCTGGCGCGGCCGCATTGCTCGCAGGCCGAGTAAACGATGTTTTGCCAATGCGCCAAGCGTTTTTCTGCGCGTTCTGCGCTGAGCTTAACCACGCTGCGTTCGGTGGCCAGTGGTTGGATGCAAGTGACGCCTAATTCCGTGGCTTTTTGTATGGTGTAGTCCATGCGCGTGCCGCTGGAAATGCCCTGCAATAGCGTGATGTGCAAAGGCGATTCTTTGTTGGCTAGGCCGGCGCTCTCAACTTGGACGCTGGTGGCGGTTTTGCTGATGCTACGCAATACGCATTGGTAATCTTGGCCATCGCCATTAAACAAGCCGATGCGGTCGCCCACTTGCAAGCGCAATGCACGGGTGGCATGGGCACTGGCGTTGTCGGATAGGCTGACGACTTCGCCTATGCTTAATGGGTGGGGGTGATAAAAACGGGCGATCGCCATGAGTCAGCAAATTAAAGTGATAAAATTCGATTATAAAACCATTTGGAGTGTTGCATGGCAAGTATCCATCCACCGGTGTGCGATTTCGGTTGGCCGGCACCGGATTTTAATTTAGTCAACGTCGATGGGCGTAGCTTAAGCCGCGATCAATTGATGGGCGAAAAAGGGCTGTTGGTGATGTTTATTTGCAATCATTGCCCCTATGTAAAAGCAATATTGCCCCGCTTGGTGGCCGATTGCCGGGAGCTCAATAGCTTGGGCATCAATAGCGTGGCCATCATGTCCAATGACCCTAATGTTTACCCGGAAGACGGCTTTGAGCACATGCAAAAAATAGCGACCGATATGCATTTCCCTTTTGCTTATTTAGTCGACCCCAGCCAGCAAGTAGCGAAATCCTATGGTGCAGTGTGCACGCCGGATTTTTTTGGCTTTAACAGTCAAGGTCAACTGCAATACCGCGGCCGCTTTGATGAAAGCCGTAAAGATATGGCCAGCCACAGCAGCCGTGATTTATTTCATGCTATGCGACGCATTGCCGAAACAGGTAATGGGCCCGCTGAGCAAATAGCCAGCATAGGCTGCAGCATAAAGTGGTTGGAGGATTAAATGACGGTGCCAAAAAAACTCAACTGGGGCATATTGGGCGCCGCTCGGGTTAACGAGCGCTTACTGCCGGCCATCATGACGGCCGCTAATGCGCAATTGTTGGCCATTGCCAGCCGCCGGCCCGGGGCTGCCGCGGCGACCTTAGCTAAATACGCGGTGGGCGACAGTCAGCATGTGAGCTGTTACGACGATTTGGCCAGTTTGATTAATGACCCCAAGGTGGAAGCCATTTATTGCCCTATGGCCAATGAAGAGCATGCGCATTGGGCCATGCAAGCCATTGCCGCGGGCAAGCATTGTTTAATAGAAAAACCCATGGCCACCAAGCTGCAAGACGTGGAGGCCATGGCCGTGGCCGCACAGCATCAGCAAGTTAAATTGATGGAAGGCTTTATGTACCGCTTTCATCCGCAGCATGTGCGCTTGCAAGCCTTGATTGCGCAAGGTTTGATAGGCGATGTGTTGTCGGCCCGCGCATCATTTTCATTCTTGATGCAAGCCGCGCGCCTCTACCGAGTCAATCGCAGCATGGCCGATGGCGGCGGTGCTATGTGGGATATCGGGCCGTATGCCATGCATGCGCTGCGTTGGTGTTTCGCCGAGCATGGCCAGCCAGCGCAAGCCGTGCAAGTTAGTGCTTTGGCTAAGTTAAACGAGCACGGCGCTGACACCGCATGCAGCGGCGTATTGGACTTTGGTTTGGATGCGCAAGGGCGTGCGCGTTTTGGCCATTTTGACGTCAGTTTTGAGCGCAGCCGTAAGTCCGAATACGAAATCATAGGCAGCAAGGGCTGGATAAAATGCCACGCCGCATGGGTGTTTGAAAAGGATGAGGCGGTGATTGGTTGGGGGTTGGACGACGGCAGTTCTGGTGAAGAGCGCATCGCGCCCAGCAACCACTTTAGTCTGGAAATAAGCCATTTTAGCGACTGCGTGTTGCATGACAGTGCGCCTTTATTGAGTCTGCAAGATGCCAAGCACAATTGCCAGGCCATACAAGCGGTATTGCAAAGCGTGGCAACTGGCCTACCGTGCCGTCTGGCTAAGCTCGACTAAAGCCAACTCTGCGGCTAATTTTAACTTGCGCGAGATTTAGTCTGCTCGCCAATTAAGGTATAATCCGCGCTTAATTAATTGATGTGACAGGTGAATTGATGCCTATTTATGATTACCAATGCGCCACTTGTGGTCACAAAGCCGAAGTCATGCGCAAAATGAGTGAAGTGAGTACGGAAGCCTGCCCAGCTTGCGGTGCTAACGCATTTAGCAAGCAACTGTCTGCGCCTAGTTTTCAACTAAATGGCAGCGGTTGGTATGCCACTGACTTTAAAAATAGTGGTGCTAGCAGTAAAAAGGACAGCAGCCCTGAAAAAAAGTCTGAGGCGGCAGCGCCCGCTGCACCTTGTGCCAGCGGTTGTGCTTGCCATTAAAAGCGAATCAGCCTCCAACCCTTTGCCTGCATGAGTTTATTCAAATGAAAAAATACTTTATTACCGGCTTGCTAGTTTTAGTGCCCTTGTTTATCACCGTTTGGGTGATCTCCGGCTTGGTTGGCATGATGGATCAAAGCCTGTTGTTGTTGCCAGAAACCTGGCGCCCAAAAGCGCAATTGGGCTTAGACATTCCAGGCATGGGCGCCGTACTGACCTTGTTGATTATATTTGTCACCGGCGTGATCGCCACCAATTTTTTTGGCAAACGCTTGATACTGGTATGGGAAGCCTTATTGGCCAGGGTGCCGGTGGTGAAATCCATTTACGCCAGTGTTAAACAAGTGTCGGACACCTTATTTTCCGATTCTGGCAATGCCTTTAGGCAAGCGGTGTTGGTGGAGTTTCCAAAACCGGGGGTGTGGACCATCGCCTTTGTCACCGGCAAACCGGGTGGCGACGTGGCCAACCATTTAAGCGGCGACTATTTGAGTGTTTATGTACCGACCACGCCCAACCCAACCGGCGGCTATTTTTTGATGCTGCCACGGGCCGATGTGGTGGAATTAGACATGAGTGTGGATGAAGCGCTGAAATACATTATTTCCATGGGGGTGGTGGCGCCACCACCCAAACCAAGTGCTAAGCAGGCCAGCCTGTAGGCATGATTTTTTAATTTTTAACGACTATTTAATAAGACTTTATTTATGATGCGTACCCATTATTGCGGCCATTTAAACCGCCAACACATAGGCCAAACTGTTACTTTATGCGGTTGGGCACACCGTCGCCGTGATCACGGAGGCGTGATTTTTATCGATTTGCGTGACCGTGAAGGCTTGGCGCAAATCGTGGTGAACCCGGATGCTAAAGCTGCTTTTGCCGTTGCCGAAAGCGTGCGCAGTGAATACGTATTAAAAGTGGTGTGCGAAGTGCGGGCTCGACCAGAAGGCGCGACCAATGCCAACTTAGCCACCGGCGAAGTGGAAATGATAGCCACGGAAATTGAAGTGCTCAATGCGTCGCTTACGCCGCCATTTATGTTGGACGACGAGAACCTCACGGAAACCGTGCGCTTGGAACACCGTTACATCGATTTGCGTCGCCCAACCATGCAAAAGAACATGATGTTGCGTTACCGCGTGGCTAAAACCTTGCGCGATTACCTAGATGAAAACGGCTTTATTGAAGTGGAAACGCCGATGTTAACCCGTTCCACCCCAGAGGGTGCGCGTGATTACTTGGTGCCTAGCCGTGTGCACGATGGCCAGTTCTTTGCCTTGCCGCAATCCCCGCAGTTATTTAAACAATTGCTGATGGTGTCGGGTTTTGATCGTTATTTCCAAATTACCAAATGCTTCCGCGATGAAGATTTGCGCGCCGATAGGCAGCCTGAATTCACTCAAGTCGACCTTGAAACCTCCTTCATGACCGAAAACGAAATCATGGACATCGTTGAGGAAATGATCCGGCAAATGCTTAAAAAAGTGCAAAACGTAGATTTGCCTGCCAGCTTCCCCCGCATGTCTTTCCATGAAGCCATGAATCGTTATGGTTCGGATAAACCGGATATGCGTGTCACCTTGGAAATCACCGAGATGTCTGACGTCATGAAAGACGTGGATTTTAAAGTGTTTGCTGGTGCGGCCAACATGGCCGGTGGCCGTGTGGCGGCTTTGCGCGTGCCTAATGGCGCGGCCATTGCCCGTAGCGAAATTGATGCTTACACCGAATTTGTCAAAATTTACGGTGCCAAAGGTTTGGCTTACATCAAGATTAACGACATCACAAAATTAAACGAAGAAGGCTTGCAAAGCCCTATCGTTAAAAACATCCATGTAACGGCGTTGCAGGCCATTATAGATAGAACCGGTGCGCAAAATGGCGACATCGTTTTCTTCGGTGCCGATAAAGCCAAAGTGGTGAACGAGGCCTTGGGTGCGCTGCGCCTTAAAGTTGGTCACGACAAAGGTCACGTCGATGGCCGTGCTTGGGCGCCATTGTGGGTGGTGGATTTCCCTATGTTTGAGCACGACGAAGAAAACGATAGATGGGCAGCCTTGCACCATCCGTTTACCGCGCCTAAGGACGGCCACGAAGATTTGTTGGTATCCGACCCGGGTGCAGCCTTATCCAAAGCCTACGACATGGTGTTGAACGGCTGGGAAGTGGGTGGCGGTTCGGTGCGTATCCACAAACAAGACATCCAATCTAAAGTATTCGATGCCCTTAAAATTAGCAAAGAGGAAGCCCAAGAAAAATTCGGCTTCTTATTGGAAGCCTTGCAATATGGCGCGCCACCGCATGGCGGTTTAGCCTTCGGTTTAGACCGATTGGTCACGCTGATGACCGGTGCAGAATCAATACGCGACGTGATTGCTTTCCCTAAAACCCAGCGCGCGCAATGCCTGATGACCAACGCGCCTAATGCGGTGGACGAAAAACAATTACGCGAGTTGCACATTCGTTTGCGCACGCAAACACCGGCTGCCTAAGCCTGCTTTGGCCTTCTAGACGACAGCATGCCGGTCACCGAAATTAATCACGTTAATTTGCGCACGCCTTACCAGACGATGCTGCAATTAAAGGATTTTTACTGCGACGTGGTGGGTTTGCAAGTCGGCCCGCGTGAGGGCTTTAGCAGCCGCGGCTTTTGGTTATACGTAGGCGATAAGGTTGTGTTGCATCTGGCCGAATACCGTGGCGAGGAAGCGATGCTCACCAATGTGTTAACCAGCGTCGACCATTTTTCCTTTACCTGCACCGATATGCCGGCCATGGAAGCGCACCTTAAAGCTTGCCAGGTGGATTACACGGTGCGTGATTTGCCGGTTTTAAAAGTGAAGCAGATCAATTTTAAAGACCCAGTAGGCAATGGCGTGGAGTTATTTTTTCACCTGGATTAATCTGGCGTTGTTAAGCCGTTGAATTTTTTCCTGTGTAGACTGGTCCTAATTTTTTGATAAGCGATTAAGCAAGCATGTCAGGCCAAGCGTGACAGTGATTAATTTGGGAGGGGACTAAAATGAAACCGTTAAATCCAGCTGTTTTTCTAAAAGCCGTATTAGTCATGGCGCTGTTTATTGCCATGCCGCTGCGTGCCGAACCCGATACAAAGTTATGGCCCGTCATGAAAGAAGCGTTCTTTGCTAAGCGCGACATGCAGGAAGTCGATTTTATTAAAATCGATGCCCCCCGTCGTGCCGAGAGCGGTGCGCAAGTGCCGGTTACTTACAGCATAGATAATGCCGCCGCTAAAGGCGTGGTGATTAGCAAGCTGTACGCTTTCGTTGATGCCAATCCCATCCCCTTAACCGCGACTTACCATTTAAGCCCAGGCTTAGGTAATTTCCAAGTCGCCACCCGCATCCGCTTTGAAACCGATGCCTTTGTGCGTTTGGTGGGTGAAACGGCCGATGGTAAATTGTACTTGGCTTCACGCGAAATACGCGCTGCCGGTGGCTGTGGCGGCACGGTAGACGGTGATGAGGCGAGCATACGTGCCAGTGCCGGTAAGATCAAATTTAAAGTCGATCAGCCCGTCACACTCAATAGCCCAACGGCGGTGACGTTTAATATCAAGCACCCCATGCGCACCGGCTTGCAACGCGAATTGGTATCACAAGGCTTCGTGCCGGCTTTTTACATCAACAAAGTGCTATTTGCTTACAACGCGGCGCCGCTGCTCAGCATAGACGTTGGCGTGGGCACCTCGGAAGACCCCTACTTTAAATTCAATTTTGTGCCTGCCGCGCTTGGAAAACTAGACGTGACAGCCAGCGACAACGAAGGAAAAAGCTTTGTGCAGCAAATTGATTTAAGCCATTGATGGCCAGCTCGCATTGCCTAAGGCCTCCGCATTGGAGGCCTTTTTTGTGGGTTTGTAATCCAGAAATGATAAAATGGCCGCTTAGATTTAACTTTTGCAGAAGGAAGCCCGGCATGAAATCTTACCGTAAAGAATTGTGGTTTAATCCGCCCACCCGCGTGGCCTTTATCCGCATCACCGAACAAGTGAACGAGTGCTTGCGTGAGAGTGGCGTGCGCGAGGGCTTGGTGCTGATTAATGCCATGCACATCACCGCCAGTGTCTTTATTAACGACGACGAGCGTGGCCTGCATCACGATTACACGCAGTGGTTGGAAAAATTGGCGCCGCACGAGCCTGTCAGTGGCTACCGGCACAACGACACCGGTGAAGACAATGCCGATGCCCACATGAAGCGCCAATTAATGGGCCGCGAAGTGGTGGTGGCGATTACCGAAGGGCGTTTGGATTTTGGCCCTTGGGAACAAATTTTTTACGGCGAATTTGATGGCAGACGCAAAAAACGCGTCTTGGTAAAGATTATTGGTGAATAAGATGAAATTACCCGAATTACTTGCGCCGGCTGGCGATTTGGATCGCATGCGCACGGCTTTTGATTACGGTGCCGATGCCATTTATGCCGGTCAGCCTCGTTATAGTCTGCGCGCGCGCAATAACGATTTCACCATGGCCAACCTAGAGCTAGGCATCAACGAAGCGCATGCGCGCGGTAAAAAGTTTTTTGTCGCCAGCAACATTGCCCCGCATAACGCCAAAGTAAAAACCTATATGGCGGATATGGCACCGGTGATTGCCATGCAACCGGATGCCTTGATTATGTCCGATCCGGGTTTAATTATGATGGTGCGTGAAAAGTGGCCAGACATGCCGGTGCATTTGTCTGTGCAAGCCAACACGGTGAATTTCGCCACGGTTAAATTCTGGCAAAGTTTGGGCCTGACGCGGGTGATATTGTCGCGCGAATTGTCCTTGGATGAAATTGAAGAAATCCGCCAACTCTGCCCAGAAATGGAATTGGAAGTGTTTGTGCACGGCGCCTTGTGCATCGCCTATTCTGGACGTTGTTTGCTGTCCGGCTATTTTAACCAGCGCGATCCCAACCAAGGCACCTGCACCAATTCTTGTCGCTGGGATTACAAAGTCCACGACGCGGCGGAAGATGCGGCCGGTGTCATACGCTTAAACGAATTCGACTTTCAAGCGGAGATGGAAAAGTCCAGCCTGTCGGGTTGTGGCAGTTTGCCGCGCCATCCCTTAGCCGATAAAGTCTACTTGATAGAAGAGAAAGGCCGGCCTGGTGAATTGTTGCCTATCTTGGAAGACGAGCACGGCACCTACATC
>SXLB01000005.1 GCA_005777825.1 Methylotenera sp.
CGGCATGGGTGCCTATTCCCCAGCCCCTGTGGTGACGCCGCAAATTCACGCCAAAGTCATGCGTGAAATCATCCGACCTACCGTCGATGGCATGGCCCAAGAAGGCCACCCCTACACCGGCTTTTTGTATGCCGGTTTGATGATTTCGCCAGACGGCAACGTGAAAACCTTGGAATTCAATTGCCGCATGGGCGATCCGGAAACGCAGCCTATCATGTTGCGCATGAAAAGCGATTTAGTCACCTTAGCCGAGCATGCTGTTATTGGCACGCTGGATCAGGCAGAAGTAGACTGGGACAGGCGCACGGCTTTGGGCGTGGTGATGGCCTCAGCCAATTACCCGGACACACCAAAATTGGGCGACGAAATCACCGGCCTACCTAGCGACTTAAACGATGCCCATGTATTTCACGCCGGCACCGCCTTGCAAGGTGAGCAAGTGGTCACCAGTGGCGGTCGGGTTTTGTGCGTGACGGCATTGGGCGAAACGGTTAAGTTTGCCCAACAGCAAGCCTACCAAATTGTCGATGGCATTCAATTTAAAGGCGCGCAATACCGCACCGACATTGGTTACCGAGCCATCAAGGGTTAAGCATGAACACGCAAGCCGTTTTGGATTACTTACAACAGCTGCAAAGCAAGATTGTTGAAGCAATAGAGCTGGTAGACGGCAAAAGCTTTTTACAAGACAGCTGGCAACGCCCCGAAGGCGGCGGCGGTAATTCTTGTTTATTGGAAGAAGGGCTGGTGTTTGAGCGTGCTGGGGTGGGTTTTTCCCATGTGCTAGGCCATAAATTGCCGCCATCAGCCAGTGCTGCCCATCCGGAAGCAGCCGGTCGCCCATGGGAAGCCATGGGCGTGTCCTTGGTGTTTCACCCCCGTAACCCATACATTCCCACCGTGCACATGAACGTGCGTTTCTTTGTGGCTAAGGCGCAAGCAAGCAATGAAGAAGACATTTGGTGGTTTGGCGGCGGCATGGACCTCACGCCTTATTATGGCTTTGCCGACGATGCCGCGCATTTTCACCGCACCAACAAACAGGCTTTGGATGCGTTTGATACCAGCTACTACCCGGCCTTCAAAAAAGAATGCGACGATTATTTTTATTTAAAACACCGTAAAGAACCGCGTGGCATAGGCGGCATCTTTTTTGACGACTTCAATGCCTTGGGTTTTGAAAAAAGCTTTGCCATGCAACGTGCGGTCGGCGACAGTTTTTTAAATGCTTATTTACCCATCGTGCAAGCGCGCAAGGACAAGGCCTATGGCGAACGCGAACGCGATTTCCAAGCCTACCGTCGTGGTCGCTACGTCGAGTTTAATTTGGTTTACGACCGCGGCACCTTATTTGGTTTGCAGTCCAATGGCCGCACCGAATCCATCCTGTTGTCGATGCCACCTATCGTCAAATGGCGTTATGACTGGAAGCCCGAGGCCAACAGTGCGGAAGCCAAGTTATACAGCGATTTCCTGATCGCCAAAGACTGGCTGGCAACGGCCTAGAGGAGCGCTTCCCCATGACAGACCGCGCATTAAAACAAGCACACAGCCAAGCACAAGATTTGCTGGATTTTATTGATGCCAGCCCCAGCCCGTGGCATGCGGTCGACACAGCGGTTAAGCGTTTAAGCAAACAGGGTTACAGCGCCTTAGATGAAAGCCAAGCCTGGCAATTGAAAGCCGGCCAAGGCTATTATGTGGTGCGCGGTGGCGCCTCCATCATCGCCTTTCACATGGGGCAAAAAAAACCCAATGAAACCGGCTTTCGCTTGGTTGGCGCCCACACCGATTCGCCAGGCTTACGCCTCAAACCCAAAGCGGCTTACGCCACTGACGATTTAATTCGCATAGGCGTAGAGGTTTACGGTGGACCCATATTGGCCACCTTTACCGACCGGGATTTAAGCGTAGCGGGGCGCATCAGCCTGCGCAGCAAAAACGGCTTTGACCTGCGTTTAGTCAAGCTAGACCAGCCCATGCTGCGTTTGCCTAATTTGGCCATACACATGAACCGTGAGGTCAACGACAAAGGCTTGCTGCTGAATAAGCAAACCGAATTGCCGCTGATCTTTGGTCAATGTGAAGCTGGGGTGGACGCCGAGCAGGCATTTTTAAGCCAGCTAGCCCAGTCTGTTCATGCCAATGCGGCCGACATTCTAAGTTTTGAGCTCAATGTGTTTGATACGCAACAAGGCAGTTTTTGGGGCGCCAATCAAGCCTTTATCGCCAATAGCCAGTTGGATAATTTGGCCTCTTGCCATGCTGCGCTTAGCGCCTTGCTGGCCACAGAAAAACCGCAGGCCACCACGGTCTGCGCTTTGTTCGATCACGAAGAAGTCGGCAGTGAAAGCGCTAGCGGCGCCAGTGGTAGCTTTTTAAGCGACGTGTTGCAGCGCGTCAGTAGCAGCCAACAATTGGATGATGACGCGCGTTTGCAAGCCATGGCTCGCAGCTTCTTGGTCAGTGCCGACATGGCGCATGCTTACCACCCGAATCACCCCTCGGCTTACGAGCCGTGTCACCATGTCTTGGTCAACCACGGCCCGGTGATTAAAACCAATGCCAACCACCGTTACGCCAGCAATGCCGAGAGCAGCGCGCGCTTTATGCAACTGTGTGAAGCCGCCGGTGTGCCGTATCAACAATACGCCCACCGCAGTGATTTAGGTTGCGGCAGCACCATAGGCCCTATCGTGGCAGCCAATTTAGGTGTGCCCTCGGTGGATGTCGGTTCGTCCATGTGGGCCATGCACAGCTTGCGCGAAAGCGCCGGCGTGTTAGATCACGCTTACATGATAGCCGTGCTCAGCGCCTTATACCGCAGTTAAACCTTAGCCCGCATTAGAGAGAGAACAGCCATGCATAAAAAACTACTTAGAACGAAGGCCATAGAAAGCCACGGTCAGACCGGTTTAAAAAAATGCTTAAGCGCCTTTGATTTGGCTTTGTTGGGCATAGGTTGCGCCATAGGCACCGGTATATTTGTGCTGACCGGCATTGCCGCTGCCACGCAATCCGGGCCAGCTGTGGTCTTGTCTTTCATTATTGCCGGTGTGGCCTCGGCCTTTGCCGCCTTGGCCTACGCCGAATTGGCCGCATCGGTGGGCGGCTCCGGCAGCGCTTACGGTTACAGTTATGTGGCTTTTGGTGAATTCATTGCTTGGGTGATGGGCTGGATTTTGCTGCTGGAATACGGCGTTGGGGCCGCGGCCGTGGCCAACGGTTGGGCCGGCTACTTTATCAACACCTTAAGCAATTTCAATGTGCATTTACCCGAAGCCTTGACCAAAGCGCCCATGTTAGGCGGTCTCATTAACTTACCGGCCTTTGCCATCATTTGGCTGCTGACCATCTTGTTGATGGTGGGCGTGAAAGAGAGTGCGCGCTTTAACAACATCATCGTTATCGTTAAGCTCAGCACCATCGCCATCTTTATCGCCTTGGCTGCCTTGCATTTGAACACTGACAATTGGCATCCTTTCATGCCATTCGGTTGGTTTAGCACCTTAGAAGACGGCAAAAACATAGGCGTATTAGCCGGTGCCTCCTTGGTATTTTTTGCCTACTTTGGCTTTGATGCGGTATCGACCGCCGCCGAGGAAGCAAAAAATCCGCAGCGCGATCTGCCCATAGGGCTGCTGGCCTCTCTGACCTTTTGCACCATCATTTACATTATCGTGTCGGCTTTGCTCACGGGCATCGTGCCTTACACCGAATTAAACGTGTCCTCGCCGGTGGCCTTTGCCTTAACTAAAATAGGTTACACTTGGGCTTCCACCCTGGTGGCTACCGGTGTCTTGGCTGGCTTGATAACTGTGTTGTTGGTATTACTCTATGGCTTGACCCGCATCCTGTTTTCCATGAGTCGCGATGGCTTGATTTCACCGGTATTTTCCCAGGTGAATCCGGATCGCCAAACCCCGACTAAAATCATCTTGATGTGCGGGGCCATCGTTTCCATCGTCGCCGGCTTCATTCCCTTGGGCGAATTGGCGGAAACCGTCAACATCGGCACCTTGGCCAGCTTTGTCATGGTCTGCGTGGGCGTCATCGTCTTGCGTAAACGCCAGCCGCACCTAAAACGCCCATTCAAAAATCCCTGGAACCCCTTGATCCCCAGTCTAGGCATCTTGTCTTGCGGGGCGCTCATGACCTTCTTACCGGCGGTCACCTGGATGCGCTTTGGCATTTGGATACTGATAGGCGTGGTGGTGTATTTTGTTTACTCCATGCACCACAGTAAATTAAACAAATAGCTGGTATTCACGCCACAGCCGGACAAGCACGGGCAACAAAAAAGCCAGCTTTAAGCTGGCTTTTTTGTTGCATCACACTTAAATTACAGTGACAAAATCCATTGAACAATTTTGGTGATGTCCGCTTCCTTAACTTGCGCGCCCATTGGAGGCATAGGCATAGGACCCCAAACGCCGCTACCACCGGCTTTAACTTTAGCTACCAATTTAGCTTCAGCAGATTTGTCGCCTTTGTATTTAGCCGCTACGTCTTTGTAAGCTGGGCCCAATACTTTTTTATCAATGCTGTGGCAAGCTAAGCAGCCACTTTTTTGTGCTAATGCAGATTCGTCACCGGCATTGGCTTGCGCAGCAACTAACATAGAGCTGGCCGCAACGATTGCTAATAATAATGCTTTCATGCTATCTCCTTGATGTGGACTTACTAATTAAACTTTTTGTATTCCCTACAGCTGATAATGATACCTACAATTAAAGCTTGCCACAAGCCGGTTGCAGGCAATGTGGCTATAGAGGGTTATTTGCCAGTGAGGTTCATTTTTCCTTTTGGCTTATACCGTTTCAACCACGTATTCCGCACTGATGACATGGGTGCGGCCGGGGTTGATGACCACCATGTTTTCTAGTGCGTTAGTGGTTTCCACACAGATGGTTTTGCGCCATTCGTCCGGGCTGCCCATGTCGGCCATTTGCGCGGCTTTTTCCGGGCCTGGGCTCCACACCACGGTGGTGTCGCTACCGGATTTTTGTACATGGATTAAACGGTTGTAGCCGGCATCGTGCACCGTGCAATTGGAGCTATGGTTGATGTAGACGCGATCAAATTCGCCATCAAAAGTCAGTGCGTTGTGCTCCACTTCGCGTTGGTATTTCTCTATCTTGTCGGCGTACACGCAATCTTCCAAACCGGTAATTTTCACCTTGGACACATCGCTGATGTTTAAGTAAGTGTGAAAGGCCTCACCTATGACAAACGGGTGGTCGGCATGATTGGTGGTGGCCAAGTCCACGCGCAAGCGTTTGCCTATGGTGATGGTCACTTTGAGTTTATAGGGGTAAGACAGTTGGCGTTTTGCTTCCGGCGTGTCGACCATTTCCAGCATGATGCGCGTGGCGCCGGTTGGGGTGGCATCGATGTCAATCACGCGCCAAGGAATGACACGGGCGAAGCCATGCGGGCAAAAGGTGCTGTCAGTGGGATGGGCGCCAAACCATGGCCAGCAAATGGGCACGCCACCGCGTATGGAGCGGCCTTTAATAAAACGCGCGTTACTGGATAACCATAAAACCGGCTCGGCTAAAAATTTAGGGTGCCAATCTATGACGTGTGCGCCTTGCAGAGCAATGCGTGCTTTGGCCAGCGGGTTGTCCACTTCCAAGTATTGCATGCCGGCCTCGTCTTGGCTTTGCATAACGTGGGCATGCAGTTTCAAACGTTTGGTGGTTTTGAGCGGATCAGCATCGTTTGCTTTAGTCGCTAAATTGACTGTGGTCATGGGTTTATGGCTCGTTTCTTTATTTTTCAATTTGCGTTACATCGCGCACCGCACCGCGCGCCGCACTGGTGCTCATGGCGGCATAGGCGCGCAAGGCTGGGCTGACCGCGCGTTGGCGATTAACCGGCTTCCACGCCGCCTTGCCTTTGGCCTGCATTTTTGCGCGGCGGGCATCGAGTTCGCTGTCGCTGATGGCCAAATGGATAGTACGGTTGGGGATGTCTATTTCAATGCGATCGCCTTCTTCCACCAAACCAATGGCGCCGCCTTCAGCGGCTTCA
>SXLB01000072.1 GCA_005777825.1 Methylotenera sp.
CCAGCCAATAATCGGCCAAACGTGCTTTTGGCTTCGGAGGCAATCACCAAGCCGCGTAAAATAATCAAACTGAACAAGCTTAAAAGCAAGAGATTGCCCAACAATCCAAACTCTTCACTGAACACCGCAAAAATAAAATCGGTGGTCCTCTCCGGTATAAAATCCAGTTGCGCTTGCGTACCATTTAACCAGCCCTTGCCGGCAAAGCCTCCCGAGCCTATAGCAATCATCGCCTGTATCGTGTGGTAGCCTGAACCGAGTGGATCTTGGCTGGGGTCAAATAAAATTTCAATGCGACGCCGCTGGTAATCGTGCAATAAGGTCCACAAAAATGGTGCGGCGATGGCCAAACTTAGGGTGCCGCCTACTAATAACTTCCAACTCAAGCCGGCCAAAAACAACACATAAAAACCCGCTGCGGTAATCAACAAAGCCGTGCCCAAATCCGGCTGCTTCATGACCAAGGCCACCGGCACCAATAACAACAAGCCGGCTTGGGCAAAATGCTTGGCACTGGGGCGAACTTCCAGTTTGGTAAAGTACCAGGCCAACATCATGGGCATGGCAATGCGCATGATTTCCGATGGTTGTATTTTGGTGACGCCTAAATTAAGCCAACGCTGCGCACCGTGACTGGATGAGCCAACCAATTCAACGGCCACCAACAAGACCACGCCCAATACATAGAGCGGCATGGCTATGCGTTCGAGTTGATGCGGCGCGATGTTAGCCGCCAACCACATGACAGAAAAGGCCAATACGATGTTCACGGTTTGATCGTAAACCTTGGAAAAATCTTGGCCCGATGCGCTGTACAACACAAACAAGCCGACCATCAAGGTGAAAAATAAGCAGCCCATCAAAAACGAATCGATGTGCACCAGCAAAGGTTTAAAGAATTTAGTCATCGTGCGCGCTCTCGTTGTGACCCGCAGGCTGAACCACTTGAGCCTTAGCAGGCTTGGCAGCCGGCTCGTTTGGCAACTTGCCTAACAGGTAATAATCCATGACTTTTCTAGCGATGGGGCCGGCAGCTGAGCCGCCGTGCCCGCCGTTTTCCACAATGACCGCCATGGCTATGGTGGGGTTATCTGCCGGGGCATAGGCAATGAATAAGGCATGGTCTCTATGCCGCTCATTGATGCTGCTGCTGTCGTATTTGGCATTTTGTTTAATGCCTATCACTTGTGCCGTGCCGGTCTTAGCGGCAATGCTGTAGCCGGCATTTGCCCCGACGCTGGCAGCCGTGCCCCCAGGCAAGGTAACGTCCAGCATGCCTTGCTTAACGATGGCTATGTTTTCCGCTTTCAAGGCGATGCGATCCTGCACCACCGGGGCCACATTAACGGTGCGGCCGGTTGCCGGCGATTGCATCGCCACCACCGTGTGCGGCCGCATGGCCACGCCATTATTGGCCAAGGTGGCGGTGGCTTGGGCTAACTGCATGGGCGTCACCAAGGTGTAGCCTTGACCTATGCCTACAATTACCGTTTCACCTTGGTACCACGGTTGTTTAAAACGGCGCATTTTCCATTCAGGAGTGGGCAACAAGCCGGCATTTTCACCTTTTATGTCTATACCCGATTTAGCGCCAAAGCCAAAGTGGCGAACAAAATCGGTCAGCCTAATGATGCCCAAATCCAAAGCCAAGCCATAAAAAAAGGTGTCGCAAGAAACGCTAATGGCTTTTTGCATGTCCACCATACCGTGGCCATCCGGCTTCCAATCCCGATAACGGTGGCGACTGTTAGCCAATGAATAGTAGCCAGGATCGCTGATCCGGTATGGCGGTAAGCGTTTAGCATTTTCCAAGCCGGCCATGGCAACAAAAGGCTTAAAAGTCGAGCCCGGTGGGTAAATGCCGCGTATCGGACGGTTGACCAAGGGCTTATCCAGCGACTCATTGAGCCATTTCCAATTGTCCACATCAATGCCATCGACAAACAAATTTGGATCAAAACCGGGCTGACTGACGTAACTCAATACCGCACCGGTTTTCGGATTAATCGCCACCAAAGCGCCGCGTCGATTGCCAAAAGCGGTTTCGGCAATTTCCTGCAATTTGCTGTCCACCGATAAGATCAGATTGGTCCCCGGCACCGGGGCTGATCTGGCGATGACCCGAACAGCATGACCATCGGCATCGGTTTCTACTTGCTCAAAGCCGGTCTGCCCATGCAACTGCGTTTCGTAAAACTGCTCCACGCCGCTTTTGCCTATGTGATAGGAGCCCTTGTAATTTGACAAGTCGCCGGACTTTTCCAGTGCGAGCAAATCTTTGCTGTTGATCCGACCTATGTAACCTATCATGTGCGCACCAAATTTACCCAAAGGGTAATGGCGGTATAAGCGTGACTTAATCTCCACCCCGGGAAAACGATAATGGTTGACTGCAAAACGAGCCGCTTCGATTTCATTTAGGTGCGTGCGTATCGGGATGCTTTCAAAATTGCGGCTTTCGCTTTTTAATTTAGCAAAGCGCTTGATGTCGGCTTTACTGATTTCCAGCAATTGGCCCAATTCAGCAATGGTGGTTTTTAGGTTGCCTGCTTTTGCAGGGGTGATTTCCAAGGTGTAGACGAAAAAATTGTGCGCTAGCACCACGCCGTTTTTATCCAATATCAAGCCGCGATTAGGCACGATAGGCACCATGGAGATGCGGTTGTTTTCCGCTAGGGTTTGGTAATGGGCGTATTGGGTGATTTGCAGGTAAATAAAACGCAAAGCCAACAAGGCAAACAGCGACATCACGAAAAAAGCCATGAAGCCTAAACGCAGCCTAAAGTAATACTGCTCGTGTTGCGGATTTTTAACTTCCCTAAGCACGCTTAAGCACCCATATGCTGGCTTTGCACCGGACTAATTAACGGGCTAATTGGCACGACCGCGCCCACCCGTGTTTAAGCCTAAGCCCATCGCTAGCAACCACAGCATCACGCCGCTTAAGCTGGGCAGAAAATACAGCCAGCCGATAAACTGCCCGCCAGCGAAGGTTTTAATAATCAGCAGCATGACTTGCGAAATAAGCAACAAAGAGAACACGTATAGCAATTGCTGCACGCCGGTAAACAAAACCAAACGGCGCTGATAAGTCACGGCAAAAAAAGCCGTGACCGTGTAGGCCAAGGCATATTGACCAAACACCATACCAGCCGCCAAATCCACCAACAAACCTAGCATCCAAGCGGTGCCGACATTGCAAAGATTGGGCGCGCGTATTAACCAAAAAATCAGCACCAACAACATGAAGTCAGGGCGCACCAACAAGGCGGCTTGCGACCAAGGCAAGAGCAAGCTCATGAAGGCCAACAACACCGAAAAATAGAGGGTTTTTAGTTTATTAACGGGCATGGGCATCACTCGACTTAGCTGGCTTAGCTGACTTATTTGGCATGCTTTGCTTCTTATCGGCCGGCTTGGCTTGATTCAAACCCAACTTCACCGGCTCGGTTAAGCTAGGCGCGGAAATGCTGCCTAACTGCGGCTTACTGACGACCAACACTTGCCTGTGGTTCTCTACCCCACCGGCGGGCACGTATACGATGCGTGCAAAAGGCGTGTCTGGGGCGCTGACAATCTGCTTAACGGTGGCCACGGCCAAGCCGGCTGGGTACACCCCATCGATACCAGAGGTGACCAATCGGTCACCACGCTTGATGTCCACATTGGCTGGCAAATAAGGCAAATCCACCGTGCTATCACGGCCATGACCAAAGGCAATGGCACGCAAGCCGTTGCGCTCAATTTGCACGGGCATGGCTAAAGAGGTGTCAGTGATGAGCGTCACCTCACTGCTTAATGGGTAAACCCGGGTCACCTGCCCTATCACCCCAGCCGCATCCACCACCGCCATACCAGGCAAGATTTTGTGATTTTGACCACGATTGATTAAGACTTTTCTAGTAAACGGGTCGCGCCCAACGTGCAAGATTTCGGCCGCCACGCTGCTTTCTTTGAGGGCAACTTGCGCCGCTAACAACACACGCATATGGGCATTTTCTTGCTCTAATAAATTGAGCTTTTGCAAGGCGATGGATTGCATTAAATCACGTTTCTTTAACTGCTGATTTTCGCTGAGCAAGCTGTCGTGCGTGGAAAAATACTCGGTGGTATTGAGATACAGTTGCGTGGGCGCATTGGCCAATAACTGCAGGGGGTGCAACAAGGTTTGCAAACTTTGTCGCATGCTGGCCAAATACTGCAGCCGGCTGTCGGAGGCCATCAAGGCCAAGGATAAAACGGAGAAAAAAGCCAAACGGGCAAACGGGCTGGGGCCGCGCACAAAGAATGCCGGGGCTTGCTGTTGCTCTATCTTATTGTATAAATGGCGCGCCATTAGTGTTGAGTGGTAAGTCTCTCTAAACTGAGTAAAAGTATAAGCCGACTAGGCGGCCTATACTGGACTAACTGGGTACGGACAAAAAGCTAAAACAGCTTAAATGCTAGTCTTATTCGTAGGCAAAAATGTTGCCTAATTTATCGATCTCTTCCAATGCCCGGCCGCAACCACGAGCCACGCAAGTCAATGGGTCTTCAGCCACGATAACAGGCAAGCCGGTTTCTTCCACCAACAAACGGTCTAAATCGCGCAACAAAGCCCCACCACCGGTTAACACCATGCCTTTTTCTGCAATATCTGCACCCAATTCTGGGGGCGTTTGCTCCAAGGCCGATTTCACTGCACCGACGATGGCGTTCAATGGCTCAGTCAGCGCTTCTAAAATTTCGTTGCTGGAAATGGTGAATTTACGTGGCAAGCCTTCGGCTAAATTGCGACCGGTTACTTCCATTTCCAACACAGTCGAGCCTGGGAAAGCCGAACCAATTTTTTTCTTAATGGCTTCCGCGGTTGGCTCAGAAATTTGCATGCCGTAATTGCGACGGATGTAATCAATGATGGCCTGATCAAATTTATCGCCGCCTACCCGTTCCGATTTAGCGTAAACGATGCCGCCTAATGAAATCACGCCCACCTCAGTGGTACCGCCACCGATGTCCACC
>SXLB01000073.1 GCA_005777825.1 Methylotenera sp.
CAAAAAATTATTGCTAAATTTTTAGAGTGGCAATTTACAAAAACTGAAATTGAAATAGCTCTTCTATTAATTAAGGGGTTTAGCATAAAAGAAATTGCTAATTTGAGAGGCAATTCAGACAGAACGATTAGCGAACACGCCAGTTCACTCTATCACAAGGCAAAAGTTATAGGGCGTGCAGAGTTGGCTGCCTTTTTCTTGGAAGATATTTTATAGCCTAGTAAATTGGGATAACTGAATCGTCCCTAATACAGTAGACACTTTTTACGATGCAGGTTGGGCTTCTTATGGTTGATTTATTGAGTGCCGCGACAGCCTTAAATTTTAGTTTTATTGGGTATGTTTGAGGGTACTCGCTAAAATAAACAAAGATAGATTGGCTTATCCATTGCTTTTCATAGATTTGTTTGATTGACCCCAGCCACCATTTTAGTGTTAATTTAGACACGAAAAACCAGAAAGCCATGTGCCTTAGGGTGCGTGGCTTTTATAGTATTATGCCTAGGCATTAAATTTACTTAAGTGACAGCACGGTTTATGAAAATTCTTTTGTTGGGCAAAAATGGTCAGGTGGGCTGGGAGTTGCAACGTAGCTTAGCGCCACTGGGTGAGCTGATAGCGCTGGATGCGCGCAGCCAAAATCATTGCGGCGACTTGACGGATTTAATAGGCGTAGCCAAAACAGTACGCGAGGTAGCGCCGGATGTAATCGTTAACGCGGCGGCTTACACGGCGGTGGATAAGGCCGAAAGCGAGCCTGAATTGGCGCAGGCTGTGAATGCCAAAGCGCTAGGGGTTTTGGCGCAAGCGGCTAAAGCTAGCGGTGCTTGGTTGGTGCATTACTCCACCGATTACGTGTTTGATGGCAGTGGCGATGTGCCATGGTTGGAGAGCGATGTCGCGCGACCCTTGAGTGCTTATGGTGCCAGTAAATTGGCGGGAGAACAGGCCGTTATTGAGGCCGGCTGCAAACACTTAATTTTTCGCACCAGCTGGGCTTATGCGGCACGAGGCCGAAATTTTGCAAAAACCATGTTGCAACTGGCGCAACAGCAGGATCAGTTAAAGGTCATCAATGATCAAGTGGGCGCGCCTACGGGTGCGGATTTGCTGGCCGATGTCACCGCGCATGCCCTGCGCGCCGCCGTGCAAAATCCGCAGTTAAGTGGCTTGTACCATTTGGCAGCAGCAGGCGAAACGACTTGGCACGCTTATGCGACTTATGTGATTGAGCAGGCTAGGCAGGCGGGTGTAGCGATAAAAGTGGCGCAGTCCGCCATTCAAGCCGTGCCTAGTAGTGCATTCCCTACGGCCGCGCAGCGCCCTTTGAATTCCCGATTAAATACCAGTAAACTCCAACATGCATTTGGCCTGAGCCTGCCGCACTGGCAGATTGGCGTCAAGCGTATGTTGACGGAAGTGCTGGACTACCCATCCATTTAGAGAAGCGATTATGGCGCACAGAAAAGGCATTATCTTGGCAGGCGGCTCAGGCACGCGTCTGCACCCAGTAACCAAGGTGGTTTCCAAGCAGTTGCTGCCGATTTACGATAAGCCCATGATTTATTACCCGCTGAGCACGCTGATGCTGGCTGGGATACGCGACATATTGATCATTTCCACGCCGCAAGACACCCCTCGGTTTGAGCAGTTATTAGGCGATGGCCGTGATTGGGGTTTGAATTTGCAGTACGCCGTGCAAGCCAGCCCCGATGGTTTGGCGCAGGCCTTTATCATAGGTAAAAACTTTGTAGGCAAGGATCCCAGTGCTTTGGTGTTGGGTGACAATATATTTTATGGTCACGATTTGCACCGGCAGTTGGAGCAAGCTACATCGCGTGAGTCGGGCGCCACGGTTTTTGCCTACCATGTGCAAGATCCGCAACGCTATGGCGTGGTGGATTTTGACAAGCAAGGTCGTGCCACCAGTTTGGAAGAAAAGCCCTTAAGCCCTAAAAGCAACTACGCGGTCACTGGCTTGTATTTTTACGACAACCAGGTGTTGGACATGGCGGCCAATCTCAAGCCCTCTGCTAGGGGTGAGCTGGAAATTACCGATTTAAATCGCCTCTATTTAGAGCAAAATCAATTGAGCGTGGAGATCATGGGGCGCGGTTACGCATGGTTGGATACCGGTACTCACGAGAGCTTGATAGAAGCCAGTAACTTCATTCAAACCATAGAGCACAGGCAGGGCTTAAAAGTGTGTTGCCCAGAAGAGATTGCCTACTTTAAGGGCTATATCACGGCCGAGCAGTTGCAAAGATTAGCGCAACCCTTATCCAAAAGCGCCTACGGGCAGTATTTGTTACGCTTGTTAAGCGATAGGGCGCGATTTTGAAGCTTATACCCACTGCCATTCCAGATGTGCTGATCATTGAACCTAAGGTGTTTGGTGATCAGCGTGGTTTTTTTTACGAGAGCTTCAATCGTCGTCAGTTTGCTAGCTTGATAGGCCGCGATTTGGATTTTGTTCAGGACAATCACAGCCGCTCTGAAAAAAACGTATTGCGTGGCTTGCATTACCAAATTGAACAGCCGCAGGGCAAATTGGTTAGGGTGATACAAGGCGCTGTTTTTGATGTGGCGGTCGACATACGTAAAAGCTCGCCCACCTTTGGGCAGCACGTGGCCATTGAGTTGTCCGCGGAAAACCAACGCATGTTATGGGTGCCGGAAGGCTTTGCCCATGGCTTTTTGGTGACTTCAGCGACAGCCGAATTTCTTTACAAAACAACCGATTACTATGCGCCGGAATTCGAGCGCAGCATCGCATGGAACGACCCGGCATTGGCCATCGCTTGGCCCATAGAAGGTGCGCCGAGTTTATCGGCCAAAGATAAGCAGGCGCCCTTGCTCGCAGACGTGACCTGTTTTGCTTAAAGCAACTCGCTGTTCCAATTAAATCCAGCCCAGATTGAAGCCGACTATTTGCTGACATAGATTATGCCGGCATGGCCCTTGCGCCTTGGATAGGCGAGGCTTTTCTGCGATAATGGTGTTTTCATTATTTTGAGAGTCCAAGCAAATGGCACAATTTGACAATGTCAGTGTTAAAAAGAAAGCCAACATCTATTTTGACGGCAAGTGCGTCAGTCACACCGTGATGTTTCCGAATGGCACGCGCAGCACCATAGGCGTGATTTTCCCAGGCACCTTAACCTTCAATACTGCGGCACCTGAATTAATGGAAATCAATTTGGGCGCTTGTAAAGTGCGCCTGCAAGGTGAAGCCAACTGGACAGCTTATAAAGCCGGCGATAAATTTACCGTGCCAGCCAATTCCAGTTTTGATATCGACGTCAGCGAAACGCTGGACTACGTTTGCCATTTTGAGTAATGCATGGCGCCTAGCGCCTGCTTGGTATTGAGGAGAGCATATGCCCAGTTTTGATATTTCATCTGAAGTGGATATGGTGGCATTAAAAAACGCCATAGACACGGCCGGTAAGCAAATTACCAATCGTTATGACTTTAAAGGGACGTCGGCCAAAGTGGAGCTGAATGAAAAAGACGGCATCATCACTTTGTATGGCGATAACGATTTTCAGCTAGATCAAATCAAAGACATCTTGTTGCCTGGCATGGAAAAAAAAGAGCCGGATTCAACTAAGCGCTTGGAGCATAAAGACGTGCAGAAGGTAGGCGGCAATAAAGTCAAGCAAGAACTTAAAATCAAGGATGGCATAGACAGCGATTTGGCTAAGCGCATCGTCAAGCTGATTAAGGATTCGGGCTTGAAAGTGCAGGGCAGCATACAAGGCGATACCGTTCGAGTGAATGGCGCCAAGCGTGATTTGTTGCAAGATGCCATTGCCTTTGTGAAAAAATCCGTGACCGACTTTCCCTTGCAGTTTGGTAATTTTAGAGATTAATAAAACCGTGCTCCTAGCGTCATTTTGCTAGGCGGCACGTTGTAGGCTTAGGTTAAAAATATGGCAAAAACGCTGTACGATAAATTGTTTGATAGTCATGTGGTGCACGAGGAAAACGGCGCTGCCTTGATATACATAGACCGCCATTTGGTGCATGAGGTGACCAGCCCGCAAGCCTTTGAGGGTTTGCGCTTGGCCAATCGTAAGCCATGGCGTGTGGAATCCATCGTCGCTACGGCTGACCATAACACGCCTACCAATGGCTGGGATAAAGGCTTGGCAGGCATAGCCGATCCGGTAGCCAGGTTGCAAATTGAAACCTTAACGGAAAACATAGCCGAGTTTGGCGCAAAAGCCTACTTCCCATTCATGGATGCGCGACAAGGCATAGTGCACGTGGTTGGCCCTGAGCAAGGTGCAACCCTGCCGGGCATGACAGTGGTGTGCGGCGATTCCCATACCAGTACCCACGGGGCGTTTGGTGCCTTAGCACACGGCATAGGTACATCGGAAGTGGAACACGTGATGGCCACCCAGTGTTTGGTGCAAAAAAAATCCAAAGCCATGCAAGTCTTGGTCGAAGGTCAGTTAGGCCCCATGGTCACGGCCAAAGACGTGGCTTTGGCCATCATAGGCAAAACCGGCACTGCTGGGGGCAATGGCTATGCCATTGAATTTGCTGGTTCGGCGATACGCGGTTTATCCATGGAAGGGCGCATGACGCTTTGCAATATGGCGATTGAAGCCGGTGCGCGTGCCGGCATGGTGGCGGTGGATGACACCACCATTAATTACATTAAAGGCCGCCCTTACGCGCCTAAAGCAGATCAATGGGATGCCGCCGTGGTTTATTGGCGCACCTTGCAATCCGATGCGGGAGCTGAATTCGATTTGGTGGTGCGTTTGCAGGCCGAAGACATTAAGCCGCAAGTCACTTGGGGCACCTCGCCGGAAATGGTGGTGGCCATAGACGGGCGTGTACCCAGTTTAGATCTGGCTAAAAATGCCGTGCAAAAAGCCGATTGGGAGCGTGCTTACGCTTACATGGGTTTGCAGCCTAACACGCCAATTAGCGAAATTCGCATAGACAAAGTATTCATCGGCTCCTGCACCAATTCGCGTATCGAAGACCTGCGTGCAGCGGCTGCCGTTGCCAAAGGTAAACGCGTGGCGGCTAACGTCAAGTTGGCGCTCGTGGTGCCCGGCTCTGGATTGGTCAAAGCCCAAGCCGAACAAGAGGGCTTGGATAAGGTATTTAGCGACGCCGGTTTCGAGTGGCGTCAGCCTGGGTGCTCCATGTGCTTGGCTATGAACGCTGACCGATTGGAAGCAGGTGAACGTTGTGCCTCAACCTCAAACCGTAATTTTGAAGGCAGGCAAGGCCAGGGTGGGCGTACGCATTTAGTTAGCCCGGCCATGGCGGCTGCGGCGGCCATCGCGGGCCATTTTGTTGATATCAGTCAACAATAATGCCCCTTAATACTTAATTAAAAAAATCAGCAAATTCAAAGACGAAAAACATGCAAGCTTTCACCCAATTAAATGGTTTGGTTGCCCCCTTAGACAGAGCCAACGTCGACACCGACGCCATTATTCCTAAGCAATTTTTGAAGTCCATCAAGCGTTCCGGTTTTGGCGTGAATGCCTTTGATGAATGGCGTTATCTAGATCACGGTGAGCCTGGTATGGATAACATCAAGCGTCAAATTAATCCGGATTTTGTGCTCAATCAAGCCCGCTATCAAGGCGCCAGCATATTGCTTACCCGTGAAAACTTTGGCTGCGGCTCCAGTCGCGAGCATGCGCCATGGGCTTTGGAAGATTTTGGCTTCAAAGTGATTATTGCTTCCAGCTACGCGGATATTTTTTATAACAACTGCTTTAAGAATGGCATGCTGCCTATCGTTTTAAGTGCCGATATTGTTGACAGCTTATTCAAGCAAGTGATGGCAACGCCGGATTATAAATTGCAGGTTGATTTAGCCGCACAAACAGTAAGCACGCCTTCGGGTGAGACCTTTAATTTTAGCGTGGATGCCTTTCGTAAACACTGCTTATTAAATGGGCTGGATGACATAGGCTTGACCATGCAACACCAAGACAAAATTAAAGCCTTTGAAGCGCGCCACCAGCAAGCTCAGCCATGGCTTTATAATTAAGATTAAATAAAACCCTAACGGAAAAAAGAAGATGAAATTAGCGATATTGCCAGGCGATGGCATAGGACCGGAAATCGTGGCGCAGGCCGTTAAAGTGCTTAAAGCCCTTAATTTAAACATGACCATGACCGAGGCGCCGATAGGCGGTGCCGGTTACGAAGCGTCAGGTGATCCACTACCAGATGCCACATTGCAATTGGCTTTGGATTCGGATGCGGTGTTGTTGGGTGCGGTAGGCGATTGGAAATACGACAAATTGGAGCGTCATCTACGCCCAGAGCGTGGTTTATTGCGCATACGTAAGGCGTTGAATCTATTTGCTAATTTACGACCAGCCTTGCTTTACCCGGAATTGGCTGGCGCTTCTACCTTGAAGCCGGAGGTGGTGTCCGGTTTGGATATCATGATAGTCCGTGAGCTCACCGGCGACATCTATTTTGGCCAACCTCGTGGCATCAGCACGTTGTCGAATGGCGAGCGCGAAGGCATAAACACCATGCGCTACTGTGAATCCGAAATTCGTCGCATAGGTCGCGTCGCGTTTGACATAGCCATGAAGCGCCGTCAATCCGGTCAGAAAGCCAAAGTATGTTCCGTGGACAAAGCCAACGTGTTGGAAACCACCGAGTTATGGCGCCAAGTCATGATAGAGCTATCGGCTGAGTACCCTGAAGTGGAGTTAAGCCATATGTACGTGGATAACGCCGCCATGCAGTTAATTCGTGCGCCTAAGCAATTTGATGTGATGGTGACGGGTAATATTTTTGGCGACATTTTGTCCGACGAGGCCTCCATGCTAACTGGCTCCATAGGCATGTTGCCGTCGGCCTCATTGGATGAGAACAACAAAGGCATGTACGAGCCTAGTCATGGCTCGGCACCGGACATTGCCGGTAAAAACATTGCCAACCCATTGGCGACCATATTGTCGGCAGCTATGATGTTGCGTTATACCTTTAACGATGAAAGTAATGCCTTCCGCATAGAAAATGCCGTTAAGAAAGCCTTGGCGCAAGGTTACCGCACGGCCGACATTGCGACGGATGGTTGCAAGCAAGTGGGTTGCAGCGAGATGGGCGATGCCGTGGTGGCAGCGCTGTAAAGTCGCAGTGGTAATTTTAAATAACGGATATTTGAAAATTTAGGATGCAGCGTATGTTAAAAGTGGGTTTGGTTGGTTGGCGAGGCATGGTCGGTTCTGTGCTGATGCAGCGCATGATGGAAGAGCAGGATTTTGCTTTGATAGACCCGCAATTTTTTACCACGTCGCAAATCGGTGCCACTGCCCCTAACGTAGGCAAAGACACACCACCATTGCAAGATGCCATGAGTGTGGCGCAGTTAAAAGCCATGGACGTGATTATTTCCTGCCAAGGTGGCGATTACACCAGCGAGGTGTTCCCTAAATTGCGCGCAGACGGCTGGACGGGCCATTGGATAGACGCAGCCTCAACATTGCGTATGGAAAAAGACGCGGTGATCGTGCTTGATCCGGTCAATATGCATGTGATTCAAGCGGCCTATGCCGCCGGTAACAAAAATTGGGTGGGCGGCAATTGCACCGTGTCCTTGATGTTGATGGCATTAAATGGCTTATTCAAAGCTAATTTGGTTGAGTGGGCCACCTCCATGACTTACCAGGCGGCATCCGGTGCCGGCGCGCAAAATATGCGCGAATTGCTCAAGCAAATGGGCGCAGCCCATGCCTCTGTAAGTAGCCTATTAGCCGATCCTGCTTCGGCTATTTTAGACATAGACCGTCGTGTTGCTAGCACATTGCGCGACGCGCAATTCCCCACGGAAAATTTTGGCGTAGCTTTGGCTGGCAGTTTGATTCCTTGGATAGACAAAGACCTAGGCAATGGCCAAAGCAAAGAAGAATGGAAAGGTGGCGTGGAAACCAATAAGATCTTAGGACGCGAAGCCCATCCTATTTTGATTGATGGCTTATGCGTGCGCATTGGCGCCATGCGATGTCACAGTCAGGCCTTGACCATCAAGTTAACTAAAAATGTGCCACTGGATGAGATTGAGGCCATGCTAGCGGAAGCCAACCCATGGGCAAAAGTAATACCTAATGAGCGTGAAATCAGCATGCGTGAATTGACGCCAGCCGCCGTCACTGGCAAGTTGACGACTCCAGTAGGTCGTTTGCGTAAACTGAGCATGGGTGGCGAGTATCTGTCGGCTTTTACCGTGGGCGATCAGTTGCTTTGGGGTGCTGCTGAGCCCTTGCGCCGTATGTTGCGCATCTTGATTGAGAAATAATGGCGGGTGAGCGTGAGCAAGATTAAATCTATGCCGGTGTTGTTGTTGCTTAGCTTAATGCTGGCGCCGCTAAGTCACGCCGCCAGCTTGGGCAGTTTGAACCTCAGTTCCAACTTAGGCGAGCCCCTGTTGGCAGAAGTAGAGTTGCTATTAGAGCCACAGGAGTCATTAAATGGTTTGCAGGCGACGCTTGCCAGCGAAGAAGCCTACGCCAAACAAGGCATCCGTTATCAATCCCATTACCTTGACCTAAAGCTTGAATTGCAACAAAACCCACAAGGATTAGCAGTATTAAAGCTTAGCTCTAGCTTGCCTATTAATGAGCCGTATCTGGATTTGCTGTTGCAACTCGATTGGCCAGCCGGTCGTTTGCAAAAAGAATACATCGTGTTGCTGGATCCGCCACAACTGGCTCAAGCAGAACCCGAGACAATAGTCGCACCGTTAGCGAGTGGCGAGGCAGCCAATATCGATGATCAATTGCAAACCAGAATCCTGCCTGACCAGCCCTCAGACCAAGTTGATCAGGCACGACCATTAGCCTTAGTTAGTAAGCCAGGCGATAGCTTGTCTAGCCTCGCTAAAGCCATGCCGCAGGAAGGCGTGAGTTTGGATCAAATGTTGTTGGGCTTATACCAAGCCAACCCGCATGCCTTCGAGGCAGGCAACATGAACCGATTGAAAGCAGGGCAGACCTTAACGCTGCCATCGCCAGCCGAATTGTTGGCCGCCGAAGCTGCTGCAGCGACAGCTGAAGTAAAATTGCATGCCAATAATTGGCAAGCCTACCGCGCTGCTTTAGCCAATAAGGTTTTGACTCAGGCAGCCCGCCCCGATGCCGTGCAGGCACAATCGGCATCCGGCAAAATTGCCAGTGCTAAAGACGATGCGGATAAGGCCAAGACCACAAATAATGACGTAGTTAAATTAAGCGCGGGAGACAAGGAAGCGCCGAAGTCGGCCGATGCCAAACTGTTGGCATTGCAAGAAGACGCCACGGCGCGTGAGAAATCCCTAGAAGAATCCGAAGCGCGCGCCCAAGCCTTGCAAAAACAAATCCAAGACATGCAGCAATTGTTACGACTTAAAAACCAATCCATGGCCGATCTGCAGAAGCACGCTACAGAAGCGAAACAAGCCAATGATGCCAAACAAGCTGAACATAAGCCTAAAAGAGCCGCATGGGCAGATTGGTTGGTTTTATCTTTGACTTTGTTGGCCATCGTTGCCGCCTTTACTTGGTTGAGTCGCAGTAATAAGCGCAGAGCGAACTTACTCGATTTTAAAGGCCAAGCCACTGGCAGTGAGCAAGCAAATTTAGCGCTTGAAAAGCAGACGCAAGTTCAAGGGCAAGCAAAACCGCAAGCAAAGCCTGAGGCTAACCTGGCTAGCGAACCTACAACTATTTCGAGCGATGCGCCGCCTGTGGATTTGGCCGAGCTAGACCTTAACTTCACAGAGCCTGCTGTATTGCCAGTTAAGCCAGCGGAGCAGACGCTGCCACCTAGTAAAGCAAAAGCCAAGAAAAAAACCGGGCTCACCAGCTTCATTAAGACCGATGCCAATGAAGCGACTGCAGCAGACGGTGACATGGAGGTGATACGCATAGACCTCTCGGCGATCAGCCTAGACCTAAGCGAGACCGAAGACGAACTGACCTTGGCCAATACCATAGCGCCCAGCACAAAAACACCGAACGCCACTGAGACTTAAGGTCTGCACACGGCGCGTATTTTTATGCATCCATTTGTAAAAATAGCCTGCTTTTTCTTTGTCTTGCTGCTCTTGCAGTTTCTAAGTTCATCCTCCATCGCAGTCCTGTGCGGCTTTGTCTGCTTGTTGGCCGCCATACTAAATCTTAAGCATTTTTTTCAATTGATTAAGCGCATGCGTTGGTTGTTTGTGTCCTTACTTTTGATCTATGCCTATGCTACACCAGGAGAATACCTGGTATTTTTGCCGTTAAATGTGGCGCCCAGCTACGAAGGATTGCAGCTAGGTGCGACGCAAATTGCCAAATTATTGATTGCAGTGGCGAGCTTGTCGGCTTTGTTCGCTAGCACGACTAAAAGCCAATTGATGGCTGGCTTGTGGACCTTGTTATCGCCATTGCGCCTAGTGGGATTGAATGTGGAGCGCTTCACGGTAAGGATGCTGCTCACTTTGCATTACGTAGAGCAAATGGCGGTTCAACCAAAGCTAAAGCTGGATTTTACTCAGCTCGATAAGTTGGCTGTAAGCTCCGATGAGTCTGATACATCGCCATCATTGGTTATGGTGCAGCCGGCTTTTACTTGTTTCGATAAGGCCATGCTGAGCTTGATATTACTGGCCGTAATGGGCTTAAGTTTGAGCAGATTTGTTGGCGTAGCAGGTTTTTTAAAAATGGGGCAAGCATGAGGCTGGCATTGGGTGTGGCCTATGATGGCTCGGGTTTTTGTGGCTGGCAAAGTCAACCAAGCGCATGCGGTGTGCAAGATGCGCTGGAATTGGCAATAGCTAAAATTGCCCTTCATCCGATACGTTTGCATGCCGCTGGCAGAACCGATACCGGTGTGCATGGACTGGGGCAGGTGGTGCATTTTGACACCGACAGCGACAGACCACTTTCTGCTTGGGTAAGAGGAGTTAATGCCTATCTACCCAGTAGCGTGCGCGTTGAATGGGCGCAGCCTGTCGATGACGAGTTTCACGCGCGTTTTTCTGCCCTAGAGCGCAGTTACCAATACCTCTTGTATAACGCCCCCGTGTCCTCGGCGCTGATGGCCGGCAAAGCCGGTTGGTTTCATTTGCCGCTGAATGTAGCCGCCATGGCAGAAGCCGCCTCGTATTTAATTGGCGAACATGACTTCAGCGCATTTCGCGCGGCCGAATGCCAAGCAAAAAGCCCAATTAGAACCATGACCAAAGCGCAGGTGCGAGAGCAGGGTGCGTATGTGCTGTTCGATTTTTCAGCCAATGCTTTCCTGCAACACCAGGTGCGCAATATGGTGGGTGCTTTGGTCTATATAGGCAAAGGCGCCTACCCGGCCAGTTACATGCAGACCATGTTGACCCAGCGCGACCGAAATTTGGCTCCACCTACATTTTCACCAAGCGGTCTTTATTTGACGCAAGTTCGCTACCATGAAAAATGGGGCTTGCCGCTAGCGAAAAACGATGCGAAATCCATTACCTTGGTGATTTAAGCGTTACAATATCGCTGTGACGAAAAGGGTCATGCTGCTAGCCTAAAATGAGACAAAACGATTGAGAACCCGAGTTAAAATTTGCGGTATTACCCGCGTTGAGGATGCGCTCGCTGCCGTAGCCGCAGGCGCGGACGCCATAGGCTTGGTGTTTTATGAGCGCAGTGCTCGCAACGTCAGTGTGGCGCAAGCCGCTGCCATTAGTCGCGAACTGCCGGCCTTTGTTAATACAGTCGGCCTGTTTGTCGATGCGACCCCGGATTTTATACGCTCGGTATTGACCGCTGTGCATTTGGATACCTTGCAATTTCATGGCGACGAAACGCCGGAGCAATGCGCAGCCTATGGCTTGCCATTTATCAAAGCAATACGGGTTAAGCCTGAGACAAATTTGTTACAATATGCAAACGGTTTTTCAGCGGCCAAAGCCTTGTTGCTGGATACCTATACAGAAGGGCAAGCAGGTGGCACCGGTCAAGCATTTGATTGGAACTTAATCCCTACTTGCATGACCACAGACAGGTCGGTTGAAGCGCCGGTGCTGATTCTGGCTGGTGGATTAAACGACGCTAATGTGGCCTTAGCCATAGAGCAAGTTAGACCTTATGCCGTGGACGTCAGTGGTGGCGTTGAATCGGCCAAAGGCATTAAAGATCAAACTAAGATTGCGCGCTTTATGCAGGCGGTGAATGGCTAGTGTGAGCGCTTAGGCGTTTACAAATATATTAAACGTGGGGAAATAAACATGCAGCTTTATGACATGCCAGATGCACGAGGCCATTTTGGTCAGTACGGTGGTACATTTGTTGCCGAAACTTTGGTTGAGGCATTAGAAGAATTGCGCGTGATGTATGAAAAATACCGTCACGACCCGGTATTTTTAGCTGAGTACGCCTACGATTTAAAACATTTTGTTGGTCGCCCCAGTCCTATTTATCACGCAAAACGCTTGTCGGACAAAGTTGGTGGGGCGCAAATCTATTTAAAGCGTGAAGATTTAAATCACACCGGCGCACACAAAATCAACAACACCATAGGCCAAGCTTTATTGGCTAAACGCATGGGCAAGCCGCGTGTGATTGCTGAAACCGGTGCCGGTCAGCATGGTGTGGCAACTGCTACCATTGCCGCTAGGTTGGGCCTGGAATGCGTAGTCTACATGGGTAGCGAAGACGTTAAACGGCAAGCGCCGAATGTGTTTAGAATGAAGTTGTTGGGCGCGACCGTGGTGCCGGTGGAAAGCGGCTCCAAAACTTTAAAAGATGCGCTTAATGAAGCCATGCGTGATTGGGTGACCAATGTACACAATACTTTCTACATCATAGGTACAGTAGCCGGCCCGCATCCTTATCCTATGATGGTGCGGGATTTTCAAGCCATCATAGGCATAGAAGCCAAGCAACAAATGCATGAAATGGTAGGGCATCAGCCGGAAGCGGTGGTGGCCTGTGTGGGTGGTGGTTCTAATGCCATGGGTATTTTTTACCCTTATATTGACGTGCCTAATGTGCGTTTGATAGGTGTCGAAGCGGCAGGCTTGGGCATGGAAACCGGTAAGCATGCCGCACCGTTAACGGCTAACAGTGCCGTTGGCGTGTTGCATGGCAACCGTACCTATTTGATGCAAGATGCCGATGGCAACATCATCGAGACGCATTCCATCTCAGCCGGCTTGGATTACCCTGGGGTAGGCCCTGAGCATGCCTGGTTAAAAGATATCAAGCGTGCTGAATATGTCGCCGTAACCGATGACGAAGCCATGGCTGCTTTTCATAATTTATGCCGTACCGAAGGCATCATTCCTGCATTGGAATCCAGTCATGCCTTAGCCTACGCAGAAAAACTGGCTAAAACCATGAGCAAAGATAAAATTATTTTAGTTAACCTATCGGGTCGCGGTGACAAAGACATCAACACCGTGGCTAAGTTGGCTAATATTACTTTGTAAGCCATCCGTTTAACTTTTACTGACCATCCTTATGTCTAGAATTAAAACCGTATTTGCCAACCTAAAACAGCAAGGCAAGACTGCCTTGATCCCGTATATCACAGCCGGTGATCCTCACCCTAAATTCACCGTGAGCTTGATGCACACCTTGGTTGAGCATGGTGCAGACATGATAGAGTTAGGCGTGCCATTCTCTGACCCCATGGCCGATGGACCAGTAATTCAGCGTGCCAGCGAACGTGCTTTGGTTCATAAAGTGGGCCTTACAGCGGTGTTGGACATGGTTAAAACCTTTAGGCAAACCGATCAAGCCACGCCCATTATTTTAATGGGTTACGCCAACCCGATAGAGGCGGTCGGTGCCGTGGCCTTTGCTGATAAAGCCAAAGCAGCCGATGTGGATGGCGTGATTACCGTGGATTACCCACCTGAAGAATGCGGCAGTTTTGTTAAAGAATTGCAGGACAGGGGCATTGATCCGGTATTCTTGTTGTCGCCCACCACCGATGCTAAACGCGTGGAGCTGATCGTCAAACAAGCCAGTGGCTTTGTTTATTACGTGTCACTAAAAGGCGTAACCGGTGCAGCCAATCTGGACATCGTCGAAGTAGCAAGTCGGGTGGCCAGCATACGCGAACAAACCAATTTACCGGTGGGCGTGGGTTTTGGTATACGCGATGCCGCTACGGCTAAGGCCACGGCCGCGATCGCGGATGCGGTAGTGGTAGGCAGTCGCATGGTGCTAGCCATAGAGGGTTCCAATGAAGCCAATCTGTTAAGCAATGTGGCGAACTTGATGACGGAATTAAAAACGGCCGTTGACGCGGCCTAATCAAACGAGCAATAAAGAGGATTAGTCAGATGAGTTGGTTAAATAAATTACCGCAAAAAATTAAACGGGTGGTTGGCCGCGATAAAAAAACCGTGCCAGAAGGGTTGTGGAGTAAATGCCCAGCCTGCCAAACCGTCTTGTATAAAAAAGACTTGGAAGACAACGCGGAAGTCTGCCCTAAGTGTGCTCATCACCACCGCATCAGTGCCCGTGAGCGCATAGCCTTATTGTTGGATGCCGATGGCCAGTTTGAAATTGGCGCTGCCGTGCAACCCATAGACCCACTTAAATTTAAAGACAGCAAAAGCTACGCGGAGCGCATAGTTGAGTCGCAAAAAGCCGTGGCAGAAAAAGACGCATTGGTGGTCATGCAGGGCAGCATTAAAACCGTGCCTGCGGTGGTAGCGGCGTTTGAATTTAAATTAAAGGGCGGCTCCATGGGTTCGGTGGTGGGCGAACGTTTTGTGCGCGGCGTGCAAACCGCCATAGACAATAAAATGGCATTCGTTTGCGTCTCTGCTAGCGGTGGTGCGCGCATGCAAGAAGGCTTACTGTCGCTCATGCAGATGGCTAAAACCAGCGCTGCACTGACGCAGTTGAGCAAAGCAGGTTTGCCCTTTATTTCCGTTTTGACGGATCCGACCATGGGTGGTGTGTCAGCCAGCTTTGCCATGTTGGGCGATGTCATTATTGCAGAGCCGCAAGCTTTAATTGGTTTTGCTGGCCCGCGTGTGATTGAGCAGACAGTTCGTGAAACTTTGCCGGACGGATTCCAACGCGCGGAATTTTTACTCGAACACGGCGCCATAGACATGATCGTGGATAGGCGTGAAATGCGCGATAAATTGGCTAATATATTGGCTAATTTAATGCGTTTGCCGGTGGCGGCTTAATCAACCCAACTAGCGCTGGCCTCATTTTGGCCAGTTTTTTTTGCCAGACTAAAAGGTCTTAGCCATTTCTAACGAGATCACCAGTTCAGCGTTTCAATCTAACGACTTGGCCGCCTGGCTCAGCTACATCGAAAGTTTGCATCCCAAATCCATCGCCATGGGTTTGGATAGGGTTCAGCAAATGCTGAGCCGATTGCAATTGCAAGCCACGCCATTTCCTCTTATTACCGTGGCGGGCACCAATGGCAAGGGTTCCACTTGCGCCATGCTAGAGCAAATTTATTGGCAGGCTGGCTATCAAGTTGGCTGCTACACCTCACCGCACATTCTGCAATACAACGAGCGCCTTAGAGTGAATGGGGCGCCTGCTAGCGATGCTGTGCTGTGCCAAGCCTTTGCTGTGGTTGAGCAAGCCAGACGCATGGAACCCACCATAGCGTTAACCTATTTTGAAGTGGGCACCTTGGCCGCTGTTTGGCATTTCATCAAAACAGGGGTGGAGGTCGCCATACTCGAGGTTGGCTTAGGTGGCCGCTTGGATGCAGTCAATGCCTTCGAACCTAGTTGCACTATCGTCACCAGCATCGATTTGGACCACCAGGAGTTTCTGGGAAACACGCGTGATGCAATTGGCTATGAAAAGGCAGGTATTTTCCGTACAGGCGTGCCAGCCATATGCGGCGACCCTAAGCCGCCTGCCACTCTGCTTGCCCATGCTGCCGCAATCGCGGCCCCGCTGATTTGCTTGGGTAAAGAATTCAATGCCAGCCCGGATCAGAGCGAGTGGCATTATCAAGTGCAGCAGCAAACCCGCTATACCTTGCCCAAGCCGGCTTTGCTGGGTGCTTATCAGCTGAATAATGCGGCCTGTGCGGTATCGGCCGTTGAGGCCTTGCAAGACCGCTTGCCGGTTGGGCTGTTAAGCATAACAAGGGCGCTGGCCAATCTAAAATTGCCTGGGCGTTTTCAAATTATCCAAGCCCCTGATAGCGGCACCAAGCGTACTAGCGTGATACTGGACGTGGCACATAATCCGCACGCGGCCCGTGCTTTGGCAGCCAACCTGCAGGCTTTGCGTAGCGATCCAGCTAGCGGGCTAGATGGTAAAACCTACGCGGTGTTCGCTATGCTGGCTGATAAAGACAGCGGCGGGGTGATTGCGGCGCTAAAAGATCACATAGACGGCTGGTATGTGGCCGATACCCTGCATGCACGTGGTGCATGGGCAAAAGACTTGGCAGAGCAAATTGCCGGTCTGGCGCCGGCATCCACTATAAAAACCTTTGCCAGTGCAGATAAAGCCTATATTCAAGCATGTATTGATGTAGAAGCCTGTATGGATGCAGATGAAAATGCTAAAATAATCGTGTTCGGTTCGTTTTTTACTGTTGCCAGTGTGATGCAAATATTGCCTAATAACGCTGTGTAACAATAGTCCTATGTTCATGCTATTTTAAGGAATGCAGCAATGCCACCTGATACAGACCACGATCAAGAATTAAGTTTAAAGAAACGTGCTAGGCGTCGCCTGGTCGGGGCAGTAGGCTTGGTCTTGTTAATGGTCGGTGTCTTGCCCATGGTATTGCAAGATCGCGCTAGTTTGACCCCAAGTGCGGCCATCAAGATTACCATGGCGGGTGTTGATGCCGGTGTGGTCGAACCGATTGCACCGCCAGCACCTCTTGCAGCGCCAGCGCTGCCCCCTGTATCGCCGCTAGCTGGTGAGGGGGCAGTTGCTTCGGATACCACGGCTGTTGCAATAAATGAAAGTTCTGCCGGCGCCGATCCTGCTCAAATTAAGCCCACAGAAAAACCAACAGATAAACCAATAGAAAAGCCAGTAGAGAAAGCACTTGAAGCTAAGCCACAGCCATCACTGGCAAAAGCCGATGGCAGCGCAGCAGCAAAATCCAGTTTTGCCATTCAAATAGGGGTGTATTCCTCTATGGCCAGCGTCACTGAAATGGAAGGCAAATTAAAGCAAGCTGGTTATCAGGCCAGCATAAAAAAAGTCAGTACCGATAAAGGTGAGAAAATTCGCTTAAGAACCGGCGATTACCCTACGCGTCAGCAGGCTGCCGAAGCAATGCTCAAACTTCAGGCTTTAAATATGCAAGGCATGGTAGTGGCTAATGACTAAGTTCTTTAAGCAGCGTGCTGGCCTAAATCATGACTAGTTTTGACTACTTGGTGCTAGCCATATTAGGCCTATCCGTCGCATTGAGCGTCATGCGCGGCTTGGTGCTGGAAGCCTTGTCCATTGTGTCGTGGGTGTTAGCCTTCTTCGTCGCTAAAAGTTACGCCAGTCAATTGGTGCCCATGATGCCTGAGGCTATCCCAACCGAACCACTGCGGGTCGCGGCAGCATTTTTAATCGTATTCATAGCGACCTTGCTTATTAGCAGTCTGTTGTCGATTGCGCTGGCCAGTCTGTTTAAGAAATTAGGTTTGGGTTGGCTGAATCGGCTGTTAGGCGGTTTGTTTGGTTTGACGCGCGGCATCATCATTGTTTGCTTGTTGGTATTTTTAGCCGGCATGACCGATTTGCCTAAGGATGACCGTTGGCGAGATGCCATGTTGAGCGCCCCGTTTGAAGCCTTGGTTGGCCATATAATGCCTTGGGTGCCAGATAGCATAAGCCAATACATTAGGTACGATTAGGGCGCATTTGACCCCAGCTTCATGGCATCCGTGCTAGGCATAACGATAAAACGCAGTATTCATTACACAGTATTCATTATTTAAGGCTACATCCATGTGCGGAATCATAGGTATTGTTGGTAAAAACCCAGTTAACCAATTGTTGTACGATGGTTTGTTGGTCTTGCAGCACAGGGGCCAAGACGCCGCAGGCATTGTTACCACCGACGGCAATACCTTTTTTATGCATAAAAATAACGGCTTGGTTAAAGACGTTTTTCAAACCCGCCACATGCGTAGTTTGGTTGGCAATGTCGGTATCGGACATGTGCGCTACCCAACTGCCGGTTCATCGAGTGCCGCGGAAGCCCAGCCTTTTTATGTCAACTCGCCATTCGGCATAGTGCTGGGTCACAACGGCAATCTGACCAATTCGGATCAATTGAAATCCGAAATGTTTAAACAAGATTTACGTCACATCAATACCAATTCCGATTCCGAAGTATTGCTCAATGTGTTGGCGCACGAAATTGAACAAACCTCACGTAATGCCGTGCTAAATACCGACATGACTTTTGATGCGGTGGCTGGCGTGCACAGACGCTGCAAAGGCGCGTACGCGGTAGTGGCCATGATTGCCAACTTTGGCTTATTAGCCTTTCGCGACCCCAATGGCATACGCCCCTTGGTGATAGGCAAGGCCGAGACCGATAAAGGCACCGAGTACATCGTCGCTTCAGAAAGCGTGGCCTTGGATGTGCTTGGCTTCACCTTGGTAAGAGATGTAGCGCCGGGTGAGGCTATATTTATCGACATGCACGGTAATTTTTTCAGTCGCCAATGCGCCGAGCAAGCCAAGCTCAACCCCTGTATTTTTGAATACGTTTATTTAGCCAGACCCGACTCCGTCATCGATGACGTGTCTGTTTACCAAACCCGATTGGACATGGGCAAAACCCTGGCAGAAAAGATCAAGCGTGACTGGGCTGATAAGAAAATTGATGTGGTGATTCCTATCCCTGACACCAGTCGTCCCAGTGCCTTGCAGGTCGGTATAGCCTTAGGTTTGGATTACCGGGAGGGCTTTATTAAAAATCGTTACATAGGCCGTACCTTCATCATGCCTGGCCAAGCTTTGCGTAAGAAATCGGTTAGGCAAAAACTCAATCCCATAGGCATAGAATTTAAAGGTAAAAATGTTTTGCTGGTGGACGATTCCATCGAGCGCGGCACCACCTCCCAGCAAATTGTGCAGATGGCTAGGGATGCCGGTGCCAATAAAGTCTATTTTGCTTCTGCTGCACCGCCGGTGCGCTTTCCTAATGTCTATGGCATAGACATGCCCAGTCGCGATGAATTGCTCGCGACGGGCCGTACCGATGAAGAGATTTGCCGAGAAATCGGTGCCGACGCCCTGATCTATCAAGATTTGAGCGCCCTAGTTGGGGTGGTGAAGTTAAGTAACCCAAAAATAGTCGATTTTGATTGCTCCTGCTTTGATGGTAAATACGTGACCGGTGACATCAGTGAGGCTTACTTAGCTAATATAGAATCGGCCCGTGGCGACGTGAATAAAAAACAAAAACCGGCCAACGCCAGTACGCAAATAGATTTAAATTTAATCGACAGTTTTGAAGACGCCGTGGCCGACTAAAAAAGCGTCTTGACGGTATGCCAGCTATGGCATACCATCCAATTGCGCTGATTTGAGTGACTCAACTTAAACAAAGTCTTACTCAGCTTGCGGGCGCATTATAAACACAGCTAAAGCGAGTTCAAAAACCCGTTTAGCTAAGACCTAGGCGGGTTTTTTAACGTCTAAATAACACGGGATTATTATGACTATAAATAAATTTCACCCACAAACCTTGTCAGTTAGAGCGGGTAGCGAAATGACCGCTTACGGCGAGAATTCCGAAGCCTTGTTTCTGAATTCCAGTTTTCGTTTTGACAGTGCTGCGCAAGCGGCAGCAAGATTTGGCGGCAGCGAGCCGGGTAATATTTATTCGCGCTTTACCAATCCTACCGTCACCGTGTTTCAAAATAAACTGGCGGCCCTGGAGGGAGCGGAACAATGCGTGGCGACGTCCAGCGGCATGTCGGCGATACTGGCTTGCGTCATGGGCTTATGCAGTGCGGGCGATCACATTGTGGCCTCACGCAGCATATTTGGCACCAGCGTGCAGCTGTTTAGCAATATATTGGCGCGCTGGGGTTTGCAAGTCAGCTTTGTTTCCCTGACCGATTTGGCTGAATGGCAATCTGCGGTCACTGACCATACCAAATTGTTTTTTGTGGAAACGCCATCCAATCCGCTGACCGAAGTATGCGACATCGCTGCCTTGGCTGACATCGCACACAAGGCGGGCGCTCACTTGGTGGTGGACAATTGTTTTTGCACGCCTGCCATACAGCGGCCTTTGGCATTGGGCGCAGACATCATTATTCATTCCGCGACCAAATACATAGACGGCCAAGGTCGTTGCTTGGGCGGAGCCGTGCTTGGTTCTAAGGCACTAATGGAGCCGGTTTATGGCTTTCTAAGAACCGCTGGCGTCACCATGAGTGCGTTTAATGCCTGGGTGTTTTTGAAGGGCTTGGAGACCTTGTACGTGCGCATGGACGCGCATGCACGTAACGCCTTGGCTTTGGCTACATGGCTGGAACAGCAGCCTGGTGTGGCGCGCGTCTATTACCCTGGCTTAAGCTCGCATCCGCAGCATGCGCTGGCGTTGCGTCAGCAAAGCAGTGGTGGTGGTATCGTTAGCTTTGAGGTGCGGGCTAAAGCTGGGCAAACGCCACAGCAAGCAGCCTGGGCTTTGATTGATGCGACCAAGCTCATATCCATTACAGCCAATTTGGGTGATGCTAAGTCCACCATTACCCATCCGGCTACCACCACCCATAGTCGTGTGACAGCCGAAGCACGAGCAGCAGCAGGTGTAGTGGATGGCTTGGTGAGAATTGCCGTTGGCCTTGAGCATATCGACGACTTAAAATCCGACTTATCCATGCTCACGGCTCTTGCCTAGACGGCTTAATTAGTAGGGCTGTGCAGCGATATTCAAGGCTGTTTTAAATCGCTGCTGGCCCTACTAATTTGCCGCCATTCCATGCTAAAATTGCACTACACAAAAACAACTAAAAGTCAGTTTAACCATGGATCAATTCGCTAAAGAAACCCTGCCAATTAGTTTAGAAGACGAGATGCGCAGATCGTATCTGGATTACGCCATGAGCGTGATCGTCGGTCGCGCCTTGCCGGATGTGAGGGACGGCTTAAAGCCAGTGCACAGACGCGTACTCTACGCCATGCACGAGCTTAGCAATGACTACAATAAACCGTATAAAAAATCCGCGCGTATTGTTGGTGATGTAATTGGTAAATACCACCCACATGGCGACACGGCGGTGTACGACACCATCGTTCGGATGGCGCAAGATTTTAGCTTGCGTTACATGCTGGTTGATGGTCAAGGTAACTTTGGTTCTGTGGATGGCGACAACGCGGCGGCCATGCGTTACACGGAAATCCGCATGGCTAAAATTGCCCACGAGTTATTGGCGGACATAGACAAAGAAACCGTCGATTTTGGCCCTAACTACGACGGCAGCGAGAACGAACCGCTGATCATGCCGGCTCGTATCCCGAATTTGCTTATCAATGGTAGCTCCGGTATTGCCGTGGGTATGGCAACCAATAGTCCGCCGCACAATCTGAACGAGGTGTTGGATGCCTGCGTCGCCTTACTTAAAGACCCGGAAATGGGTGTGGAAGAGCTGATTGAATTGGTGCCTGCGCCTGACTTCCCAACGGCCGGTATTATTTACGGCACCGTGGGCGTGAAAGAGGGTTACCGCACCGGTCGTGGTCGCGTCGTGATGCGTGGTCGTACCCACGTTGAAGATTTGGAGCGCGGTGGCCGTCAGGCATTGATAGTCGATGAATTACCGTATCAGGTTAACAAGAAAACCTTTGTTGAGAAAATTGCCGAATTAGTCAACGAGAAAAAGATAGAAGGCATTTCAGATTTACGCGACGAATCCGACAAATCGGGTATGCGTGTTGTCATCGAATTAAAACGCGGTGAAATAGCCGAGGTGGTGCTGAACAACCTGTATAAACAAACGCAATTGCAAGACACCTTCGGTATGAACATGGTGGCCTTGCTAGATGGTCAGCCTAGGTTGCTCAACCTCAAGCAAATGCTAGAAGCATTCTTGCGCCACCGTCGTGAAGTCATTACCCGTCGCACCGTTTTTGAACTGAAAAAAGCCCGTGCTCGCGGTCACTTGCTAGAAGGCTTGGCCGTGGCATTGGCTAACGTGGACGAGATGATCGCTCTTATTAAAGCGGCACCTACGCCACCGGAAGCGAAAGTTGCCTTGATGGCCAAAGCGTGGAAATCACCGGTAGTGGAAGAAATGCTACAGCGCGCAGCCATGGAGGCCTCACGCCCTGAAGGTTTAAGCATAGACTTTGGTTTAACGCCTAAAGGTTACAAATTAAGCGACGTGCAAGCGCAAGAAATTCTACAAATGCGCTTACAGCGCTTAACCGGCCTAGAGCAAGACAAAGTGGTCAGTGAGTACAAAGAAGTGATGGACATCATCGCTGACTTGTTGGATATATTGGCCACGCCAGCACGCGTGACCACCATCATAGGTGACGAGTTAACTGAAATTAGAAAACAATTCGGTGACAAGCGCCGCAGTGAAATTATTGCCAATGCCCAAGATTTATCACTAGAGGATTTAATCACGCCGCAAGACGTGGTGGTGACCTTGTCGCATACCGGTTACGTGAAGTCCCAACCTTTGGACGAGTACCGTGCTCAACGTCGTGGCGGACGTGGTAAGCAAGCCGCCCCGACTAAAGAAGACGATTTCATCGACAAGATGTTTGTCGCCAATACCCACGATTACATTTTGTGCTTCAGTAGCCGTGGTCGTGTTTATTGGTTGAAAGTATATGAAGTGCCACAAGGCAGTCGCACCGGTCGCGGCAAGCCTATTGTTAATCTGTTCCCCTTGGAAGAGGGCGAAAAAATTAACGCCATCTTGTCCGTCAAAGAGTTTGATGAAACCCGTTATATTTTCATGGCCACGGCACTGGGTACGGTTAAGAAAACCGCTTTAATTGAATTCGCTAATCCACGCAAATCCGGCATCATCGCCATCAATCTAGACGAAGGTGACTACTTGATAGGCGCAGAAGTGACCAATGGGGCTAACGACATCGTCTTGGTTTCCAATGGCGGCAAGGCGGTCTGGTTTGATGAAGAGGCGGTCAGACAAATGGGCCGTGCTACCCGCGGTGTACGCGGCATGAAATTGGCTGCAGGTCAGCAAGTGTTGTCTTTGTTGATAGCGGACGACGACAAGCAAACGGTGTTGGTGGCCACGGAAAATGGCTACGGTAAACGCACACAATTGGCTGACTTCCGCCATTCAGGTCGCGGTACGCAAGGTGTTAAAGCGATTGCCATCAGTGAGCGAAATGGCTTGGTGGTGGCCGCTAAATTGGTCAACGACGAAGATGAAATCATGTTGATCACTACCGGTGGCGTCTTGATTCGCACGCGTGTAAAAGAAATTCGTGAATTAGGTCGCGCCACCCAAGGCGTGACACTGATCAACCTAGGCGAAGGTGAAAAATTATCCGGCTTGGAAAAAATTGTTGAGACGGATGACGCTGATGCTGAATCAGGCGATGCCGATCTATTGTAAAGCCTAGCGCATGACGGGTATTTTCAATTTCTCCGCTGGACCGGCCGTCTTACCTAAACCGGTGTTGGCGCGTGCGCAAGCTGAAATGCTGGACTGGCATGGCTCGGGCATGAGTGTGATGGAGATGTCGCATCGCGGCAAAGAATTCACTGGCATATTGGCTAAAACCGAAGCCGATTTACGTCGTTTATTGGCCATAGGCGATCAGTATAAAGTCTTGTTTTTGCAAGGCGGTGCCATCGCAGAAAATGCCATGATTCCATTAAACTTGCTAGCAGGCCGCTCAGCCGATTACGCCATCACTGGGGGCTGGAGTAAGCGCAGCGTGGAAGACGCTAAGGCTTATGGCAAAATTAATGTGGTGGCCAGCAGCGAGTCCGATCAATATCAGCAAGTGCCGGATTTTGCCAGCTGGCAGTTGAATAAAGATGCCGCCTATTTGCATATCTGCACAAACGAAACCATGAGTGGTGTTGAGTTCCTTGATTTGCCCAATACCCATGGCGTGCCGATTGTGGCCGACATGTCCTCACACATCTTGTCCAGGCAAATTGATGTGAGCCAATACGGGGTCATATACGGCGGCGCGCAAAAAAACATAGGCCCAGCCGGTTTGTGTTTGGTGATTGTGCATGAAGATTTGCTAGGCAAGGCCTCGTCCATGACGCCGGCGGTATTTAATTGGCAGTTGCAGGCGGAAAATCAATCCATGATTAACACGCCACCAAGTTATGGCATCTACATCGCTGGCTTGGTGTTTGAGTGGTTGTTGGAGCAAGGTGGGGTAGCCGCCATAGAAAAAGTGAACGTAGCCAAAGCCAAGCTTTTATACGACTGCATAGACGCCAGCGATTTTTACGTTAATCGGGTGGCGCTGGCAAATCGTTCGCGCATGAACATTCCTTTTTACTTGCAAGACGAAGGCCTTAACGCTGCTTTTCTTCAGGGAGCGGAGGCGCGTGGTTTGTTGCAATTAAAAGGCCACCGTGCCGTAGGTGGCATGCGCGCCTCTATCTACAACGCCATGCCCATTGAAGGCGTGCAGGCCTTGGTGGCCTACATGCAAGATTTTGAGCGTTCTCACTAAGGTGATGCAGACATGACAGCGCAATTAAAACAACACCGTGATCAGATCGATGCCATAGACGAGCAAGTGCTCAAGTTGGTGAATGAGCGTGCGCAACTGGCTAGGCAAATTGGCGCCTTAAAAGACGACGGCGTGATATATCGCCCTGAGCGTGAGGCGCAAGTATTACGCCGTTTGCAAGCCAACAACACCGGTCCTCTTTCTAACGAAGCCGTTAGCAATATCTTTCGTGCGGTGATGTCCAATTGCCGTGCCTTGGAAAAAGAATTGTCCATCGCATTTTTAGGGCCATTAGGCACCTACAGCGAAGAGGCCGCGCTTAAGCAATTTGGCTTGGGAAAAATGGCCGTTGTTTGCGCTAGTATCGATGAGGTGTTTCGCAGTGTGGAAGCCGCCCAAGTCGATTACGGTGTGGTGCCAGTGGAAAATTCCACCGAGGGAGCCATAGGCTTAACCTTGGATTTGTTGTTGGCCAGTTCGCTCAAAATTTGCGGGGAAGTTACCTTGCCTATCCATCATTGCTTGTTGTCCAAGCAAACCGATATCAGCCAAATTTCCCATGTGTTCTCGCACACACAATCCTTGGCGCAGTGCCACGAGTGGCTAAGCAAGCATTTGCCAAAAGCAGAACGTGAAGCCGTGACCAGTAATGCCAGGGCGGCGCAAATGATACACGATCTGGTTTCCACAGACGGGACCTTTGCTGCAGCGATTGCCAGCAAACGTGCGGCCGATTTATTTGGTTTGAACGTGTTGGCGGAAAACATAGAAGACGACGCGAAGAATACCACGCGCTTTTTGGTGCTAGGTACGCACGATGTGGCGCCATCGGGCCACGACAAAACCTCGCTGGTCATGACTTCTAAAAATACCCCGGGCGCCATGGTGCAGTTGCTAGAGCCACTGGCTAGACATGGCGTGAGCATGACTAAATTCGAGTCGCGGCCATCCAAGCAAGGCTTATGGGATTACGTGTTCTTTGTTGACGTCGACGGCCATCAACATGACGCTAAAGTTAAAGCTGCTTTGGCAGAATGCGCGCAGCGAGCGTCCTTTCTAAAAGTGTTGGGTTCGTATCCAGCGGCTATTATTTAATGCGCATGCCCATCGCATTAGTGCTCAAGGTTAACCCTGTATGAATTCAGCCCAATCTGCTTTATCCCATTTAGCACCGGAGTACATCCGTGCGATTGCGCCTTATCAAGGCGGCAAACCCATTAGTGAATTGGCCAGGGAAATGGGTTTGCAGGAAGCTGACATCGTTAAATTGGCATCCAACGAAAATCCCTTAGGCATTAGCCCTAAGGCGGAGAGTGCCATACAAGAAGCCTTGCTAGACATCGCACGTTACCCCGATGGCAATGCCTTTGCGCTGCGCACCGTGGTGGCGGGAAAATTTCAGCTTGCACCCGAACAAATTGTCTTTGGTAATGGCTCGAACGACATTTTAGAGCTGGCGGCCCGTGCTTTTTTAAGCAGCGAGTCGGAAGTGATTTATGCGCAACACGCCTTTGCCGTTTACCCTTTGGTGACGCAAGCAATGGGGGCAAGGGGTGTGGAAGTGCCGGCAACGAACTATGCACACGATTTGCCGGCTATGTTGGCGGCCATTTCGCCTAAGACCCGGCTGATCTTTATCGCCAATCCAAACAACCCAACCGGTACCTTGCTTGCCAAAGAAGCCTTGTTAACATTCATGCGGCAGGTGCCTAAGCACGTACTGGTGGTGTTAGATGAAGCCTATGACGAGTATTTGTCGGATCAAGATAAATCGCTGGCCTTTAGCTGGTTGGCTGACTTTGATAATTTGATCGTATCCCGTTCCTTTTCTAAGGCCTACGGTTTGGCGGGCTTGCGTATCGGTTTTGGCGCATGCCATCCTAGCGTGGCGGACATGATGAACCGTGTGCGTCAGCCCTTTAACGTCAACAGCGTGGCTCAAGCAGCGGCCATCGCTTCCTTGCAAGACGATGATTTTGTTGCCCGTTCTTATGCACTCAATCAAGCGGGTATGTTGCAAATCACCCAAGGCCTATCCCAACTTGGACTCAGCTTCATTCCGTCCTACGCTAATTTTGTCAGTTTTGCCGTTAACGAGGCAGCGAAAGTCAATCAGGCTTTGTTGCAAAATGGCGTTATCGTTAGACCTATTGCCAATTACGGTATGCCGAATTACCTACGTGTCAGCATAGGCTTATTCAGTGAAAATGCGCGCTTTCTAAGCGTGTTAGCGCAAATATTAAAAAAGTAATCAATAAATGAGCCATTACCAAAAACTTGCTACCGATGACGTACGCATACGCGAAGTAAAAAAACTAATCACGCCTTTGGCTTTGCTAGACAAGCTTAAGGAGAGCGCCAGTTCCACCAAAAATATCTTGGCGACGCGTAAGCAAATACATCAGATTCTGCATCAAGAAGACGATAGATTGCTGGTAGTGGTTGGCCCATGCTCGATACACGATAGCCAAGCCGGATTGGATTATGCCCGTCGATTGATGAACGTGCGCAATGCCTTAGCCCAAGACTTGTTAATCGTGATGCGCGTTTACTTTTAAAAACCAAGAACCACCGTCGGTTGGAAAGGTTTGATTAACGACCCGCATTTGGACGGCAGCTATCAGATTAATGAAGGCTTAGAGATTGCGCGTAAATTCTTGTTGGATGTCAATGAGTTAGGCATGCCAGCAGGGGCCGAATTTTTGGACATGATCACGCCACAATACACCGCCGATTTGGTCAGCTGGGGCGCGATAGGGGCTCGTACCACGGAGTCGCAGGTGCATAGAGAGTTAACTTCCGGCTTATCGTGTCCGGTTGGCTTTAAAAATGGCACGGATAGCGGCGTTAAAGTGGCCATTGATGCGATTAAAACGGCGTCCAGCCCGCACCATTTTTTGTCGGTGACCAAGGAAGGCCAATCGGCCATATTCTCGACTACCGGTAACGACGATTGCCATGTCATCCTGCGCGGTGGCAAGAAACCCAACTACGATAAAGACAGCGTCAACGAAGCTTGCGCAAAGCTTAACGATGCCGGTTTAGCGCCGATATTAATGATAGATTGCAGCCACGGCAACAGCAGTAAAAATTATTTGTTGCAAAAAGACGTGGCCTTAGACATTGCCGGTCAATTGGCTGCCGGTGACAAGCGCATAGTCGGCGTCATGGTCGAGTCACACCTAGAAGAGGGCAGGCAAGACCACACGCCTGGCTGTCAATTGACTTATGGCCTATCTATCACTGATGCTTGTTTGGGCTGGTCTGACACGGTGGCCTTGCTAGAAAACCTAGCCGCAGCCGTACGCCAACGACGACTAAAAAAATAAGCGGCATCATGAATTTCATTAGGCTTTAATCAGTAAGTTCGCAGTGTTACGTACCTGCCTTAAAGCGCATGATTCGTATCGCGTTGTGAGCTTAATCACGGCGATATTTTTAACTAATTAAAAAAGGATCACTATCATGTGGACAACTCCAGCTGCTACAGAAATGCGTTTTGGCTTTGAAGTAACTATGTACGTAATGAACAAATAATTAGTTTATTACTATTAAAAAAAGGCTGCCGTTAGACAGCCTTTTTTTTCATGAAAACCTTGCAGGCTAGCTAGCACTGCATGCATACAGTTAACATCGGAACAGCATAATTATGCACATACACGTTTTAGGCGCAGGCGCAGGTGGCGGTTTTCCACAATGGAATTGCAACTGCTTCAATTGTGACGGGCTACGCAAGGGCACGATCAAAGCCACCAAGCGCACGCAATCCTCTATCTGCGTGAGCAGTGATGGGATCAACTGGGTGTTGTTTAATGCCTCGCCGGACGTGTTACAGCAAATACAAGACTTTGCACCATTGCAACCTGGCCGTGCGGTCAGGGATACCGGCATACAAGCCATAATCCTCATTGATGCGCAAATAGACCACACCACTGGTCTATTTATGTTGCGTGAGGGTCAGGTCAAACGCGAAATATATTGTACCGACATGGTATACGGTGACCTGACATCGGGTAATCAGATATTGAACATATTGGGCCACTATTGCGGCATCAATCATCACCAAGTACCTACAGACGGTAAAACCAGTTTTACCATTCCTGGTGTACCAAATTTAAAATTCACTTCAGTCGCACTTAAAAGTGCCGCGCCGCCGTATTCCCCTCACCGCAACAACCCTCAGTCTGGTGACACCATAGGCGTGTTAATAGAGGAAATCAGCACCGGTAAAAAATGTTGGTATTCCCCAGGATTGGCAGAAATCGAACCGCATTTACCGGCATTGATGGATCAAGCCGATTGCATCATGGTGGACGGAACATTTTGGACCAATACGGAAATGATAGACCTGGGTTTGATGACGAAAACCGCTCGCAGCATAGGCCACAATCCGCAATCCGGTGAGGGCGGCATGATGGAAGATTTGGATAAATTTGGTCAGACTAAGAAAGTCCGCAAAGTGTTGATACACATCAATAACACCAACCCAATATTGCGTGAAGATTCTGCTGAGCGGGCAATATTAAGCCAGCACAACATCGAAGTGGCTTTCGATGGCATGGACATCATACTTTAGGAGCGAACAATGACTGCAATGACAAACAAGGCCTTACCATGGACACGCGAAGAATTTGAAGAAAAATTGCGCGAGAAGGGCAAGGGCTACCATATTTACCATCCTATACACGTGATGATGTACGAAGGCAAGCTGTCTAAAGAGCAGTTGCAATCTTGGGTAGCTAACCGCTTTTACTACCAAATAGCCATTCCTATGAAAGACGCGGCCATTTTGTCTAATTGCCCGGATAAGGAAGTGCGCAAGGAATGGATAGTGCGTATTACCGATCACGATGGCGTGGATGGTCAGGTTGGCGGTATAGAAGCTTGGATACAATTGGGTATGGCGGTGGGCTTAAGCCGCGAAGACGTCACCTCGCTTAAGTATTTAAGCCCGGGCGTGAAATTTGCCGTGGATGCCTACGTTAATTTTGCCCGTCAACGGCCTTGGCAAGAATCGGTATGCTCTTCCCTAACTGAGTTGTTTGCGCCGCACATACACCAGCAACGCATTAGTTCTTGGCCCAGCATGTACCCATGGATAGACGAATCCGGCTTAACTTACTTTAAAAAACGCTTGACCGAAGCCAGGCGTGATGTGGAGCAGGGCTTAAGCGTTACCTTGGATTACTTTAGCACCTCGCGCGACATGCAACTAAAAGCCTTGGATATATTGCAGTTTAAATTGGACGTGTTGTGGGTCATCGCTGATGCGATTATGTTGGCCTGTACAGACGTGAAGGTTGAGGGTAAGGATTATTTACGTCAGCCTAGAATTGATTTTAAATAAGCGTGGCATGCCATGAGTAATCAGATAAAACACACAGACTGTTACGCCCTAGCACTCCATCACCGTTTTCAATGGGAAGAAGCGCAGCAAAATTACGTGATTCTCTTTCCAGAAGGCATGGTTAAGCTGCACGGCGGTGCAGGTGAAGTGCTTAAGCGTTTGGATGGCAAAGCCACTGTAGGCGATGTGGTGGCCGACTTAAAAGCCACTTTTCCTGATGCCGTTAACATAGAAGCCGATATTATCGGTATGTTCGAATTAGCACTAAATAAGGGTTGGTTGCGTCAGCTTTAATACCATGAATGAAAGTCTAAATTTAGGAGTAGCAAGATGACACAAGCTTCATTAGGGCTATCGGCAGTGCAAAAAACCGTGCAGGCCCTGCAAAATAACGGCGTGGCAGCATCGGTAACCCACACGCAACCACTTTGGTTGCTGGCGGAAGTGACTTACCGCTGTCCTCTGCATTGTGCTTTTTGCTACAACCCAACCGATTACGATAAGCATACGCAAAACGAATTGTCTACCGAGCAATGGATACAAGCCTTACGCGACGCCCGTAAATTGGGTGCCTTGCAGCTGGGTATTTCAGGCGGTGAACCGTTGCTGCGTGATGACATAGAAGACATCGTGGTGGAAGCGAAAAAGCTAGGCTATTACAGTAATCTCATCACCTCGGGTGTGGGTCTTACAGAAAAGCGCATACAAGCTTTCAAAGAAGGCGGCCTGGACCATATTCAATTGTCCATGCACGACATTACCGAAGAGATCAATAATTTCATTACCAACACCAAAACGTTTGAATTAAAGAAAAAAGTCGCAGCCATGATCAAAAATCACGGCTACCCCATGGTGTTAAACGTGGTGATACACCGCTATAACATAGGGCATTTGCGTGAAATACTGGACATGGCAGAGGCTTTGGGCGCCGATTACATAGAGCTGGCCAATACCCAATATTACGGTTGGTCATTGGTGAATCGCAGTCAATTGATGCCTACCAAAGAACAAGTGGATGAGGCCGAGGCGATTGCTAACGAGTTTAGGGCCAATCCGAACAACAAAATGAAGGTTTTTTTTGTGGTGCCGGATTACTTCTCGGATAGGCCAAAAAAATGCATGAACGGTTGGGGTGAGGTGTTCATGATAGTGACGGCTAATGGGGATGTCTTGCCATGCCATTCTGCTCGAGTGTTGCCCAATATGACTTTTCCTAATGTGCGTGACGACGGTCTGGCTTATGCCTGGCAAGATTCGCCAGCCTTTAACAAATACCGTGGCGATGCTTGGATGAAAGAGCCATGTCGCAGTTGTTCGGAAAAAGAAAATGACTTGGGTGGTTGCCGTTGCCAAGCCTTTCTTTTGTCTGGTGATGCGGAAGCAGCCGACCCAGTATGCAGCAAATCACCGCACAGGCATTTGATTGATCAAGCCATTATTGATTCGCGCAACCCTCAAGCCGTGGCTCAGCCCATCGTTTTCCGTAATGATAAAAATTCCAAAAAGATTTTAGCCGGGGAGTTGGATGATAGGGTGAAAGCCTTTCATGCCGTGCCCTAATGAGTGCTTCATAAGAACGCTAGGCTGTGGTTAAATAGAACGCGCTGGGTGAGACAAGCTTACCAGCGCGTTTTTTATCGGTGACTTATTCATGCGTGCATCTTCAGCGTTTACCCTATCATTAGTCTTAGCCGGCCTAGCCGCCTTAGCGCCGTTTGCCATAGACACCTATTTGCCGGCCTTCCCTGGCTTGGAAACAGCGCTCATGGCCAGTCCATTGCAGTTGCAACAGAGCCTTACTTTTTACTTATTGCCCTATGCTTTAATGACCTTATGGCACGGCGCCATTTCCGATTCTATAGGCCGTATCACCACCATTAAATGGGGCTTGGGCGTGTTTGTGCTTGCCTCCATAGGCTGTGCTTTTGCCAACAACATTGAAACCTTGTGGTTTTTTCGCGTATTGCAAGGCTTGTCGGGTGGGGCGGGCAACGTGGTGGCACGTGCCATGGTTCGCGACTTATTTGAAGGCCCGCAAGCTCAACGCGTCATGGCTACCGTGCAAATGTTATTTGGTATTGCACCGGCCGTGGCGCCAATTATCGGCGGCCTGTTATTGGGCATACATTGGCAAGCCATCTTTGTCTTTTTAGCCCTGTATGCCGCCATCAGTTTATGGGCGGCCGTGCGCTATTTGCCGGAAACCATGCCTAAGGAAAAACGCTTGCCCTTGTCTGCCAAAAAGGTCTTGAGCAGCTATCGCCTTATTTTCTCTGATAAAGAGTTTAATTTAGTGGTGCTGGCATCCGCAGCCAATTTTGCCGCTTTCTTCCTATACGTGCTGGCCAGTCCGGTTTTTTTAGTTAAACACTTAGGCTTAAGTGATCAGCAATTTGGCTACATGTTTATTCCTACCGTTTGCGGCATGGTCTTGGGTTCGTATTTGGCTAAACGTGCGGCGGGGGTCTACACCAGCCAGCAAGTACTGAAAGTTGCATACGCCTGGATGGGCGCTACGGTGCTGCTTAATTTAGCGGTGTGCTCAAATCTGGCGGTATCGCCGTTTAACAATATTTTACCGGTTGCCTTATTTAACGTGGGCATGGCCTTGGCCATGCCCATACTGTCACTGGCCGCGCTGGATAGGCATGCAAAAATACGCGGCACGGCGGCTTCTGGTCAAGCCTTTGTGCAGATGTTGCTGTCCACTGTATCGGCTGGCTTGATCGTTCCATTGGTCTGGACCGAGCCCTTGGGTTTGGCGATGGCGATGGCTGCCTACCTGTTGTTTAGTGGCTTGGTGTTGCGCTTAAGTGCGCTGTGGCGCAATCAGTAAAAGCCTGTAGATTGTGGCCTGTCGGGTGACGGTGTATAGTCATTTTATGTACTTGAACTGCGTGCTAAGGAGTCAATATGAAACCGTTCAATAATGAATACAAAGAAGAGCAGTTGGTGGAGGATTTTAAATCCGTGCTTGCCGATTTAGAAGCCTTGTTGCAAGAAACCGCCCAGACCGGCGGCGAGAGATTGACGGCCATAAGGGCTAAAGCCGAACAATCGCTGGATGCAGTTAAGGCCAATATGGCCGATGCGCCCGCATCCGTGTTAAATAAAGCCAAGGAAGCGGCAACGGCTGCAGACGATTACGTACAAGACAACCCATGGCGCTCCATAGGCTTGGCTGCTAGCGTTGGCCTCATTGTTGGTTTGCTGATTAGTCGTCGTTAGGCGCAGCCATGACTGATAGCAATCAAGCAGGGGGCGTGCTGGATAGGTTGGCGAAGTTTGCGGCGGGCTTAGTCGCCATAGCGCATACCCGATTAGAGCTGTTATCCACGGACATAGAAGAAGAGCGCGAGCATCTGCTGTCTTTGATTCGATGGTCGCTTATTTCCCTTTTTTTGTTGATGCTGGGCTTGCTGTTAGTGGCTGTTTTGTTAATCGTGCTGTTATGGGAAAATTACCGTTTAACCGCCATTGGGGGCTTGGCAGGCTTTTTTTTAGCGGCCGGTGCGATCACCTGGTATTGTGCAAAACGCAAAGCTAAACTGAAGCCTAAACTGTTTTGGTCTAGTTTAATGGAGTTGGAAAAAGACCGGCAACACTTAGACCGCTCTTGATTATCCTCGGCCTATATTGAGTGCCTAAATAATGAACACTACCCTAGTTAAACTAGCTAAGAAGCGCCAACGCTTAGTTGAAGAAGCGCAAATGCAACGTAGGGCTGTGGCTGATCAATTTCAGGCTTGGCATAAACCCATCAGCATGCTCGATTACGCAATCAATATGTTGCGTTACCTGAAGCAGCATCCCGTTTTGGTCGCCAGCGGCGGCAGTGCTTTGCTATCTATGTTTAAGCCCAATGCCTTAAGTCTATGGTTGCAGCGTGGCTTGCTGGCTTGGCAAATACTCAGCAAGTTTAAAAAAAAGCGCCAGAGTAATTAGCAGCGTATTTAAATGGAATTTAATACTAGGTCGTGCACTCATAGCTGCGGCCTTTCTTTTTGATGGGCAACAAGGAGCCGGTCTAGCCTGGTTTTTAAATAATGCAAACACCGAATACACGCAAACAAAATGACAACGATTGGGGCTCAAAAAACCACGTGCAGACCTTGGTGATGATGCTGCTTACGGTCTTAGGTTTGTACTTATGCTATAAGATGGCTATACCGTTTTTGGCCGTGTTGGTCTGGGCCTTGACTCTAGCGGTCTTGTTTTCGCCCCTGCAAAGGTATTTGGAAGGCAAGCTAAAAGCGAGCGGATTGGCGGCCATGGTATCGGTTTTAATCATAGGCTTGATTGTGGTTATACCAGCGGTTTTCGTAGGTCAGCAGTTGTTGTACCAAGCGGTAAAGGGCGCGCAATCGATAGAAGTGAAACTCAGTTCCGGCGAGTGGCAGCAAAAATTAGAGGCGCAACCGCAGCTAGGCCCACTATTTGAAAAGATTGAGCAGCGTATTGATTTTCCAGGGGCCTCTGCGGCCTTCACGCAATGGGTTAATACCAGCGCGGCGGATATCGTCAAAGCATCGGCCGTGCAAATCTTGGGCTTGTGCTTAATTTTTTATGTGTTGTTTTTCTTCCTGCGTGACCGTCGAATGTTTTTACATGCCATTGTCCGGCATTCGCCTTTGTCGCCCTTGCAAATGGAAGGCCTGCTTGAGCGCATAGGTGACACCATACACGCCACCGTCTATGGCACTTTTGCCGTGGCATCGGTGCAAGGTTTGCTAGGAGGCTTAATGTTTTGGTGGTTGGGCTTGCCTGCCCCATTGCTGTGGGGCCTCATTATGGGGATGTTGGCGGTGATTCCTATGTTGGGCGCTTTCGTGATTTGGGCCCCGGCGGCCTTATTCTTGTTGCTGGAAGGGGCATGGCATGATGCCTTAACCTTGAGCTTATGGGGGATGTTGGTGGTGGGCACGGTGGATAACTTGCTCAGACCCGTCTTAGTGGGTGACCGTTTACGCTTGCATACCGTGCTAACATTTTTGTCTGTGGTTGGTGGTTTAATGGTGTTCGGTGCGGCCGGTTTGATTTTAGGTCCGGTTATTCTGGTGATCACCATGGCCATGTTGGAATTTTGGAGCGCTAGAAACGCAGTTTTATAAACCCTAAGCGTGGCCAGCATCGCTCACCATTTTGTCATAATGTTTACTTAAAATTAGTTGGGCTTGGCTAGCTAGCCATGAGGGTATTGGGTTATAATCTGGGATTACGCGGCATTGCCAAGGTGTGCACTTGGTAGAGTTAGCAAGCGCTTATCCGGTTTTTTCAAAAAAGATTTTTCAGTTATTGGGTCTGGGGCTAGTAAGTGTTAGAAAATTACTTTCCGATATTGATGTTTATCCTTGTAGGCATAGCCGTCGGTGTCGGTCCTCTCGTTCTTGGCCTCATTGTTTCCCCAAACAAGCCCGATACGGCAAAAAACTCCCCCTATGAATGCGGTTTTGAAGCCTTTGAGGACGCGCGCATGAAATTTGATGTGCGTTATTACTTGGTGGCCATACTGTTTATTTTGTTTGATTTAGAAATAGCCTTTCTTTTCCCTTGGGCCGTGGTGCTGCAAGAAATAGGTTTGTTCGGCTTTATAGCCATGCTGGTGTTCTTAAGTGTGCTGGTGATAGGCTTCATTTACGAATGGAAAAAAGGTGCCTTAGAGTGGGATTGAGTCTGCTATGAGTATAGAAGGGTTGTTGGAAAAAGGTTTTGTCACCACCACGCTGGACACCGTGATTAATTACACACGTACTGGCTCAATGTGGCCCATGACGTTTGGCTTGGCCTGTTGCGCGGTAGAGATGATGCATGCCGGTGCCTCGCGTTACGATTTGGATAGATTTGGTATCGTCTTCCGGGGCAGCCCACGTCAGTCCGATGTGATGATAGTGGCGGGTACCTTGGTCAATAAAATGGCGCCGGCCTTACGTAAGGTTTACGATCAAATGGCTGAGCCGCGTTGGGTTATCTCCATGGGCTCTTGCGCCAACGGCGGCGGCTATTACCATTACTCCTATTCAGTGGTGCGTGGTTGCGACCGCATCGTGCCGGTTGATGTCTATGTGCCAGGCTGCCCACCTACCGCTGAGGCCTTGTTGTACGGCATCATCCAATTGCAAAATAAAATTAAACGCACCAATACTATCGCCCGCTAAAACCCATGTCAGCTAAATTAGATCAACTACATCAAGATGTGCAATCGGCCTTAGGCGCGAAGCTTATACAAGCCAGCATTGCGCTAAACGAACTGAATTTGCTGTGCCGTGCGGAAGATTATTTAGCCGTGTGTTTATGCTTGCGCGATGACCCACGCTTTAAGTTTGAACAATTAATCGATTTGTGCGGTGTGGATTACCAGACTTACGCGGACGTCGAGCAGTCAGGCCCACGTTACGCGGTGGTATGCCATTTGCTGTCGGTCAGCTTGAACCAACGTGTTCGATTGCGTGTGTTTGCTGCGGATGAAGCCTTCCCCATTTTGCCGACCTTGGTCGATGTTTGGCCGGTAGCCAATTGGTATGAACGCGAAGCCTTCGACATGTACGGCATTATGTTTGAAAATCACCCCGATCTACGTCGCTTGTTAACCGATTATGGCTTTGTAGGCCATCCATTCCGTAAAGATTTTCCCATGATAGGCTTAGTTGAAATGCGCTACGACCCAGAGCAGCAGCGCGTGATTTATCAGCCAGTTAGCATAGACGAGCGTAATAATGTGCCGCGCGTCATACGTAATGAAGGGGCGCACGCTAAATAGGCGTTGATTATGGCTGAAATTAGAAATTACACGATGAACTTTGGTCCGCAGCATCCGGCTGCGCACGGTGTGCTGCGCTTGGTATTGGAGTTGGACGGCGAAGTCATACAGCGCGCCGATCCGCACATAGGCTTATTGCACCGTGGCACGGAAAAGCTAGCGGAAAACCGCACTTATTTGCAGTCTATCCCGTATATGGATAGGTTGGACTACGTGTCCATGATGTCCAATGAGCATGCTTATGTGATGGCCATCGAGAAGATGATGGGCATAGACGTCCCATTGCGTGCGCAATACATCCGCGTTATGTTTGATGAAATCACCAGGGTGTTAAATCACTTGCTGTGGTTAGGTGCGCATGCATTGGATGTGGGTGCCATGACGGTGTTTTTGTACGCCTTCCGCGACCGTGAGGATTTGTTTGATTGCTACGAGGCGGTTTCCGGTGCACGCATGCACGCAGCTTATTACCGTCCGGGTGGCGTCTATCGAGATTTACCCAATCGCATGCCGCAGTATGCCGTGTCGCCATTGCGCAACGCGAAAACCGTGGCCAAGCAAAACGAAAATCGTCAAGGTTCCTTGTTGGATTTCATTGAAGACTTTACCCAGCGTTTTCCGAAATACGTGGACGAATACGAGACCTTGTTAACCGACAACCGTATCTGGAAGCAGCGCACCGTGGACGTGGGCATCGTCACCCCAGAGCGCGCCTTAGCGCTAGGCATGACCGGTCCGATGTTGCGTGGTTCTGGCATAGCCTGGGATTTGCGTAAAACCCAGCCTTATGAAGTGTATGCCGACATGGATTTTGATGTGCCGGTTGGTGTTAATGGCGATTGCTACGACCGTTACTTGGTGCGCATGGAAGAGTTTAGGCAATCCAATCGCATCATTCAACAATGCGTGAATTGGTTGCGTGCCAACCCTGGCCCAGTCATTACTAGCGATAATAAAGTCGCACCGCCCGATCGTGCTGGCATGAAAAGTAATATGGAAGATTTGATCCACCATTTCAAATTGTTTACCGAAGGCTTTCATGTGCCAGCGGGTGAGGCTTATGCGGCAGTGGAACACCCTAAAGGCGAGTTCGGTATTTACATGGTGTCCGATGGCGCCAATAAACCTTACCGTCTAAAAATTCGTGCACCTGGCTTTGCCCATTTAGCAGCCTTAGATGAAATGACGCGTGGCCATATGATTGCTGACTTGGTGGCCATCATAGGCACGCAAGACATCGTATTTGGCGAAATAGATCGATAAAAATTGAGTTAGCTATGTTAAGTCCAAAAATTACAGAAAAAATTGATTACGAGCTGACTAAATACCCAGCCGATCAGCGCCAAGCCGCGGTCATGAGTGCTTTGCGTATCGTGCAAACCGAACGCGGATGGTTGTCACAAGATAGCATGAGCGAGGTGGCCGCCTACCTTGGTATGCCAGAGATTGCCGTCATGGAAGTGGCCAGTTTTTACAATATGTACGATTTGGCACCAGTGGGTAAATACAAAATCAGCGTCTGTACCAATATTTCCTGCATGTTGCGTAATAGCGATGAAATTGTCGATCACCTTAAACACAAGCTAGGCGTGGAGTTTAATCAAGTCAGCGCAGACGGCAAGTTTTGCCTTAAAGAAGGCGAGTGCATGGGTGCATGCGGTGGCGCTCCCCTAATGATCATTAACAACCACACCATGCACGAATTTCTAACGCCGGCTAAGGTTGATGCTATTTTGGATGAGTTGAAATAATGGCCAAACAAGTAGCAAAATTCCCAGCGCCTGTCATGACCGATCCTAAGGGTCAAACCTTAGTCTGTTTGCGTACCTTGAGCGAAAGTGAGCCGGCCGCACTAGCAACTTACCTGAAGTTGGGCGGATACCAATCCTTAAAGCGCCTTGTCACAGAAAAAACCAAGGCCACTGATATCATCACCGAGGTGAAAATTTCCGGTCTGCGTGGGCGTGGTGGAGCAGGGTTCCCTACCGGTCTTAAGTGGAGCTTCATGCCACGCTATTTTGACGGCGTTAAATACTTGGTATGCAATACCGACGAAGGCGAACCCGGCACATTTAAAGACCGTGACATCATTCGTTATAACCCGCACCAACTGATAGAAGGCATGGCCATTGCTGCTTATACGCTAGGCGCACGCGTTGGCTACAACTACATACACGGGGAAATTTGGCAGGATTACGAAACCTTTGAAGCTGCGCTAAAAGAGGCTAAACAAGCCGGCTACCTGGGTGAAAATCTATTTGGCACGAATTTTAGTTTTGATTTGTATGCCGTGCACGGTTACGGCGCCTACATATGCGGTGAAGAAACGGCACTGATAGAGTCCATAGAGGGCAAGAAAGGCCAGCCGCGCTTTAAACCGCCATTCCCAGCCAGTTATGGGGTGTTTGGTAAACCGACCAATGTAAACAATACCGAAAGTTACGCTTCCATTCCATGGATCATGCTGCACGGCGGGCAAGCGTTTGCCGACTTGGGTGTGGCTAATTCAGGCGGTACTAAATTATTTTCTGTGTCCGGTCACGTGGAAAAGCCCGGCAATTACGAAGTAAAAATGGGCACGCCTTTCACTGAGCTGTTGGCCATGGCCGGTGGTGTTTGGCATGGTCGCAAGCTAAAAGCGGTGATCCCAGGTGGCCCGTCGACGGCAGTCATACCGGCCAGCGTGATGGAGTCCACCACCATGGATTATGACGGCTTAAGCAAGGCTAGATCAAGCTTAGGCGCAGGCTCCATGATAGTCATGGACGACAGTACCTGCATGGTGAAAGCCTTGCACCGCTTGTCCTATTTCTTTTACGAAGAAAGTTGCGGTCAATGCACGCCCTGCCGTGAAGGCACGGGTTGGGTCTACCGCGTGTTGGATCGCATTGTCAAAGGTCAAGGCAAGATGGAAGACTTGGATCTTCTAACTGACATCAGTAAAAATATTTCTGGTCGTACTATTTGCGCATTGGGCGAAGCAGCTGCAACGCCAGTGATTAGCTTTATTAAGCATTTTAGAGCGGAATTTGAGTACTACATCGAGCACGGTAAAAGTATGGTTGAGAGTAAGGCGGAGCAAGCTTAATGTTAAACATAGAAATTGACGGCAAAGCGTTAGAAGTCGAGCACGGCAGTTCCATCATAGACGCGGCCGACAAAGTCGGCATCGCCATTCCGCGTTTCTGCTACCACCCGAAATTATCCGTGGCGGCCAATTGCCGCATGTGTTTGGTTCAGGTTGAAAATTTCAACAAGCCTTTGCCGGCTTGTGCCACACCAGTAGCCGATGGCATGAAGATATTCACGCGCTCCAAATCGGCCATAGAGGCACAAAAAAGCGTGATGGAGTTCTTGCTGATTAACCATCCCTTGGATTGCCCTATTTGCGACCAAGGTGGCGAATGCGATCTGCAAGACGTGGCGGTGGCTTATGGCACCAGCGGTTCACGCTACACCGAAGAAAAACGCGTGGTGTTCAATAAAAACATCGGGCCATTAGTCAGCACCGACATGACGCGCTGCATACAATGCACACGCTGCGTGCGCTTCTTGCAAGAAGTCGGCGGCATCATGGAGTTGGGCATGGTAGGGCGTGGCGAACACGCTGAAATCACTGCTTACGTCGACAAGAGCGTGAATTCCGAATTGTCCGGCAACATCATCGATTTGTGCCCAGTCGGCGCATTGACCAGCAAGCCATTTAGGTATTCTGCCCGCAGTTGGGAATTAACCCGCAGGCCCAGCATAGCGCCACACGATGGCTTGGGTTCACACATAGAAGTGCACGTTAAAGATAATAAAGTCATGCGCGTGTTGCCACGGACAAAAGACAGCATCAACGAATGCTGGTTGTCGGATCGCGACCGTTTTTCCTACGAAGGCCTCAATAGCCCAGATCGCCTAAAAGTGCCCATGATTAAGCACAACGGCAACTGGGTGGAAACGGATTGGAAAACCGCGCTGGAATTTGCCGCAGGTCAGATCAAAGACATCACCAACGAGCACGGCGGTGACGCCCTAGGTGTGTTGGTTTCACCTAATAGCACCATGGAAGAAGGCTATTTAGCTAAACAACTGGCCACGGCGCTCAACTGCGGTAACGTCGATTACCGTTTGCGTCAAACTGACTTTAGGTTAGACGGCAAACGCATGGGTACACCGTGGATGGGTTGCAATATCCACGAGATAGAAGACTTGGATCGCATCTTGGTGATCGGGTCCAACCTAAGAAATGAACACCCGCTTCTGGCTAAGCGTTTCCGTAAAGCCGTGGCCAATGGCGCAGAATTGTCCGTGATCAGCCCATTGGACAACAACCCGCTGATGGATATCGCTCATAAAGTCATAGTGCGCCCTAATGACATGGTGAATGTCTTGGGCCAAGTGCTAAAAGCCATGTCCGGTTTACAGCGCCTGTCCTTGTGCTTGCCGCCATCGCTCAACCATTTACTGGAAGAAATTAAAGTCAGGCCGAATACCCAAGCCATTGCCGAGAGCATGGCCGGCCATGGTAAAGACTACGATTTAATCGCACCTAAAGTCGGTATCTTTATCGGTAACATGGCATTGAGCGATCCGCGCTTTACTGAAATGTACAGCATGGCTGAAGCCATAGGCGGTATTTCCGGTGCGAAAGGCGGCATCTTGCCGGCTGCATCGAACAGCACCGGCATGCACATGATGGGTGTGATGCCCAGCAGCAGCGGCATGCATGCAAGAGCCATGTTAGAAGTGCCACGTAAAGCTTACCTAATAGTTAACATAGAGCCGGAGTTGGATTGTCAGCACGCGGCATTGGCCAAAGCCGCCATGCAAAAAGCCGAATGCGTGGTCGCGTTAACCGCCTACAAATCCAGCGCCCTAGAGCATGCCGATATCTTGTTGCCTATTGCCCCCTTTAGCGAAACCTCAGGCACCTTTATGAGCATGGAAGGGCGCGTACAAAGTTTTGCCGCAGCGGTTAAGCCATTAGGTGAATGCCGTCCTGCATGGAAAGTGCTGCGCGTGTTAGCCAATACGCTGGGCTTGCCAGGTTTCGACTACGATACCAGTGAGCAAGTTAAACAGGCTATTTTTGCCGGTGAAAAACCGTCGGCGGTGGTGTGGCGTAGCCTCAATAACAACCTAAAAGATTTGGTGGAGATACAAATCAACATCAAACACGATGGCTTGCAACGTATCGGTGAAGTGCCACAATACGAATCCGACCCCATCGTGCGTCGGTCTATGCCGTTGAAAAAAACCAAGTACAACATCAAGCCTATGGCGCGCATGAGTGCCGCTCAGTTAGCCGATTTGGGCTTGCAAGAAGGCGATCAAGTTTTGGTGAAACAAGACAAAGGCAGTGCGGTGTTGACTGTTAAATTGGATAATCACGTGGCTAAAGGTTGCGTACGCGTGGCGGCCGCCCATGAAGACACCATAGGTTTGGGCGATTTAATGGGCGACATCACAGTGGAAAAACTCACAGCAAAACAATTGGCGGCGTATCAAGCTGGCCTTAAGGAAGTGCACGCGTAATGGAATGGCTAGTTCAATTATTCGGGGTTTATTGGCCAGGCGTTGAGCTGACGGCTTGGACCTTAATTAAAATTGTCGCTATCGTGCTGCCCTTAATGGGCGCGGTGGCCTATTTAACCTTGGCTGAACGCAAAGTCATTGGTTACATGCAGGTGCGCATAGGCCCCAATCGTGTCGGTTACTTTGGCTTACTGCAACCCTTGGCCGATGGCATCAAGTTGTTGTTTAAAGAAATCGTCATTCCCACCGCCTCTAATAAAACTTTATTTTTATTGGGTCCGGTATTGGCCATTGCCCCTGCCTTTGCCGCTTGGGCGGTGGTGCCGTTTGATATGACCATGGTATTGGCCGATGTCGATGCCGGATTGTTGTACATACTGGCCATGACCTCGGTAGCCGTATACGGTGTCATTATTGCCGGTTGGGCCTCCAACTCCAAGTATGCTTTCCTAGGTTCACTGCGCTCAGCGGCACAGATCGTGTCCTATGAAATTGCCATGGGCTTTGCCTTGGTCGGCGTGTTGATGTGCGCTAACTCATTGAATTTAGGCAAGATAGTCATGGGTCAGAGCGGCGGTTTTTGGCATTGGTACTTCTTGCCCTTGTTCCCCTTGTTCATTGTTTACTTTATTAGTGCGGTGGCCGAGACCAATCGTGCGCCATTTGACGTGGCCGAAGGTGAGTCAGAAATCGTCGCCGGTTTCCACGTTGAGTATTCCGGCATGGCCTTTGCTGTTTTCTTCTTGGCCGAATACGCCAACATGATATTGGTTTCCATGCTGGCTGCTTTAATGTTCTTGGGTGGTTGGTTGTCGCCTGTGCCGTTTATTGCGGATAGCTTTGTTTGGCTATTAGCTAAAGTAGCGTTCTTATTGTTCCTGTTCTTATGGTTTAGGGCCACGTTTCCTAGGTACCGCTACGACCAAATCATGCGTTTGGGCTGGAAGGTCTTTATACCCATTACCATCGTCTGGATAGTCGTGGTAGGTGGCATGATGCAAACCCCATGGGCTTACTTATTCCATTAAATCTTATGATTAAAACTATAAAAAAATCGCTGTCTAGCTTAATGCTGATAGAGCTGTTAAAGGGTATGGCCTTAACCGGCCGCTATTTCTTTGCACCCAAAATTACCGTGCAATACCCAGAAGAAGTGACGCCGCAATCCAACCGTTTTCGTGGTTTGCATGCGCTTAGGCGTTACGCCAATGGCGAAGAGCGTTGCATCGCTTGTAAATTATGCGAAGCGGTATGCCCGGCTATGGCCATCACCATAGAATCGGAACAGCGTGAAGACAATACCCGCCGCACCACGCGGTACGACATCGATTTAACCAAATGCATTTTTTGTGGCATGTGCGAAGAATCCTGCCCGGTCGATTCCATCGTGGAAACGCGGGTATTTGACTACCATGGCGAGCAAAGAGGCGACTTGCTGTACACCAAGGAAATGCTATTGGCCGTGGGTGATAAACACGAGAAGCAAATAGCCGCAGACCGCGATTTAGACAAAGCCTTTAGATAAGAGAGAGCCTAGGCCTACCATGACATTTTTTGGGTTACATTTTCAAGACCTGGTTTTTTACAGCTTAGCGCTTATTCTGCTGTATGCCGCCCTAAGCGTAATTACTACACGCAATCCTGTGTACGCCGCGCTTTTTTTAGTGCTGGCTTTCTTTACTGCTGCCGGCATATGGCTATTATTGGAAGCGGAGTTTTTAGCCATCACCTTGGTGCTGGTCTATGTTGGCGCCGTCATGGTCTTGTTCTTATTCGTGGTGATGATGTTGGACATTAATTTAGACCGCCTGCGTGAGGGGTTTTGGCAAGCGCTACCGGTGGCCTTGCCCGTAGGTGGCTTAATGGCAGTAGAGATGGTCATGATAGTAGGGGTGAATAATTTCGGTGCGGACAAAGTGTTGGCACCTGCGGCTAAACCGGCTGACTACAGCAACACGGCCGCCTTGGGTCATGTGCTGTATACCGATTATTTGTTGGCCTTTGAATTGGCCGCCGTGGTGCTGTTGGTGGCCATCGTGGCTGCCATTGCACTCACATTAAGAAGTCGTAAAGAAAGCAAGCCTACCGATGCCAATAAGCAGGTGGCAGTTAAAAAAGCCGACAGGCTGCGTATTGTCAAAATGGCCGCCTTGCTGGAGCCTAAAGCCGAGCCCACTGGCAGCACTGAGGAGAAAAAATAATGGTCGGTTTATCCCATTACCTAATTCTTGGTGCCTTGCTGTTTGCCATCAGTGTGGTTGGTATCTTTTTAAATCGTAAAAACGTCATCATTTTATTGATGGCCATAGAGCTGATGCTGTTAGCGGTGAACCTCAACTTTATCGCTTTCTCGCATTACATGAACGACATCGCTGGGCAAGTGTTCGTGTTTTTTATTTTGACCGTAGCCGCTGCTGAATCGGCCATAGGCTTGGCTATCTTAGTGGTGCTGTTTAGAAACTTACGCACCATTAATGTTGACGATTTAAATCGCTTAAAAGGGTAAGTTCAGAATGACCATGCAACAGATTTACTTAGCGATACCGATACTGCCTTTATTAGCTGCTGCCGTGGTGGGCCTATTTAGCAAATTCCTGCCCAGAGCGGCCGCGCATGCATTAACCATCTTGGGTGTGGCTTTATCATTTGCCTTGTCTCTTTATGTGCTCAACCATGCTATGCACAGTGCGCCGTATAACGAAACGGTGTATTCCTGGTTAAAAACCGGTAACCTTAGTTTTGAAATTGGCTTTTTGATCGATAATTTGTCGGCCATGATGATGGTGGTGGTGACCTTTGTTTCCCTCATGGTGCACATCTACACCGTGGGTTACATGGCTGAAGACCCAGGTTACGCGCGCTTTTTTAGCTACATCTCGCTGTTCACCTTTGCCATGTTAATGCTGGTCATGAGCAATAACTTCATGCAGCTGTTCTTTGGTTGGGAAGCGGTGGGCTTGGTTTCCTATTTACTCATTGGTTTCTGGTACACACGACCAACCGCCATCTACGCCAACCTAAAAGCCTTCCTGGTTAACCGGGTAGGGGATTTTGGTTTTCTATTAGGCATAGGCTTGGTCCTCATGCATTTCGGCAGTTTGGATTACGCGTCGGTGTTCTCGCTGGCCCCACAAATGGCCGACGTGCAAATCAATTTAATTGGCAGCAGTGCTTGGTCCTTGCTGACCGTCACCTGCATATTGCTGTTTATTGGCGCCATGGGTAAGTCGGCGCAAGTGCCGCTGCATGTATGGTTACCCGATTCCATGGAAGGCCCGACGCCTATCTCGGCATTAATTCATGCGGCGACCATGGTCACTGCGGGTATTTTCATGGTGGCCAGAATGTCGCCACTGTTTGAGTTTTCGTCCACTGCGCTATCTTTCATTATTGTTATCGGCAGCATCACGGCCTTGTTTATGGGCTTTTTGGGCATCATACAAAACGACATTAAACGGGTGGTGGCGTATTCCACGCTCTCGCAATTAGGCTACATGACCGTAGCGCTTGGCGCGTCGGCTTATTCCGTGGCCATCTTCCACTTAATGACGCACGCCTTCTTTAAAGCCTTGCTGTTCTTGGGGGCGGGTGCCGTCATCATGGGCATGCACCACGATCAAGACATACGCAATATGGGTAACTTGAAAAAATACATGCCGGTGACGTGGATCACGTCTTTAATCGGTTCATTGGCCCTAATTGGTACACCGTTTTTTGCCGGTTTCTATTCTAAAGACAGCATCATAGAAGCCGTGCATGCATCGACCATACCTGGCAGTGGCTTTGCCTATTTTGCCGTGTTGGCCGGGGTGTTTGTTACGGCTTTTTATAGTTTCCGTATGTATTTCTTGGTGTTTCATGGTGCGGAAAAATGGCGCATTACGCATCACGATGCCGAGCACGACGCCCATCACGATGACCATGACCACCATCATGGTCTGGCACCCACAGACGATCCGCATGAACCGGGTTGGGTGATCAAGTTGCCTTTAATCCTCTTGGCCATTCCCTCTGTTTGGATAGGCTATGTGGCCATAGAACCTATGCTATACGGCGACTTCTTCAATGGCGTCATAGTCGTAGACCATGCTGCGCACCCGGCCATGCAAGCCATGACTCACCATTGGCATAGCACCATGCACAATGCTGCTGGCATGGCCATACACGGCTTGCTTAGTGTGCCGTTTGCCTTGGCCGCCTCCGGCGTGCTATTAGCCTGGTTCTTCTATACGCAGCGTCCAGACATACCGGCTAGCATACAAAGCAAGTTAAGCTGGCTTAACCACGCGTTGGAAAACAAGTACGGGTTTGATGCGTTTAATGACAAAGTCTTTGCTGCCGGCTCGCGTTTGCTAGGTCATAAACTATGGCAAATTGGGGACGTGACCATCATCGATGGTGCCCTGGTCAATGGCACAGCCAATCTGATTGGTAAGGCGGCGGCTGTCGTGCGTAAGTTGCAAACGGGGCTGATTTACCACTACGCATTCGCCATGATCATAGGCGTGTTTTTAATGCTTACTTTCTTCACTAAAGTTTAAACAATGCTAAATTATTTCTACCATCATCTCTTGAGTTTTGCGATTTGGTTGCCGGTAGTGGCCGGGGTAGTGGTGCTTGCAAGCGCCAACGAAAACAAAGCTAACACCACCCGTTGGATAGCCTTGCTTGGCGGCTTGCTCAGCTTTTTGGTGACCATTCCGCTTTACACTCAATTTAATTTTGCGGATGGCGGCCTGCAATTTCAAGAAGGCTTTAGCTGGATACCGGCCTTTAACATCAACTACCATTTAGGGGCCGACGGCTTAGCTGTGCCCTTAATTTTGCTCACCAGCTTCACCACGCTGATAGTGATTATTGCCGCCTGGGAAGTGATAGAAAAGCGCGTGGCGCAATACATGGCTTGTTTCTTGATTATGAGCGGCTTAATGATAGGGGTGTTCAGCGCGCTGGATGCCATACTCTATTACGTATTCTGGGAAGCGATGCTCATCCCCATGTTCTTGGTGATTGGCATTTGGGGTGGCCCTAACCGCGTTTACGCCACGGTTAAATTCTTCCTCTATACCTTGCTCGGTTCACTCTTGATGTTGGTGGCCTTTATCTATTTGTATTTAAATACCGGTAGCTTTGAAATTGCCGATTTCTACCGTTTTCCTATGCCATTGCAAGTGCAGATTTTAGTGTTCTTGGCTTTCTTTGTGGCCTTTGCCGTCAAAATTCCCATGTGGCCAGTGCACACCTGGTTGCCTGATGCCCACGTGGAAGCGCCGACAGGCGGTTCCGTGGTGTTGGCGGCGATTGCCCTGAAACTAGGTGGTTACAGTTTTCTGCGTTTCGCCATGCCCATCGCACCAGATGCGGCACACCATTTAACGCCTTACATGATCAGCTTGTCTTTAATTGCCATTGTTTACATTGCCTTGGTGGCCTTGGTGCAAAAAGACATGAAAAAGTTGATTGCCTATTCATCCATCTCACACATGGGTTTCGTGACATTGGGCTTTTTCTTGTTTAACAACATAGGCCTAGAAGGCGCGATTGTGCAGATGCTTTCGCACGGTTTTATCTCAGCGGCGATGTTCTTGTGCGTGGGCGTCTTATACGACCGTGTGCACAGCAGGCAAATTGAAGCTTACGGTGGCGTGGCTAATACCATGCCAGCGTTTGCTGCCTTTGCCGTGTTCTTCGCCATGGCCAATACCGGTCTGCCCGGTACCTCGGGTTTTGTGGGGGAGTTCATGGTGATATTGGGCGCCATACAAATTAATTTTTGGTATGCATTCTTGGCCGCTTTCACCCTGATATTCGGTGCGGCGTATACCCTTTGGATGGTGAAGCGGGTATTTTATGGGGCGGTGGCTAACGATCAGGTAGCAGCCTTAAGCGATTTAAATAAACGTGAATTTTTCATCTTGGCTACATTGGCTGTATTGGTGTTGGCTCTTGGCGTATACCCGCAAGCGGTTACCGACATGACCAATGCCACGGTGAATGAACTTCTTACTCATTTCGCACAAAGCAAGCTGCCTACCAGCCTGCCAGCAGGTTTATAAGTTATGGAAACGATACGTTACGACCTCATTACCGCCTTGCCTGAGCTGATTGTGCTGTGCATGGCCATGGTGATTTTATTGACTGACTTGTTCATCTCACCAGCCAGACGCATGGTGATATACAGCATGGCGCAGTTGACCTTATTGGCCGCCGCTTACTTTAGTTTTTCTAGCCATGCACCGAGTGTCAGCACCGCATTTAGCGGAGCGTTTATCGACGACGCGATGGCGGATGTGCTGAAGCTCATGATGTACCTTGGTACCTCGTTTATTTTCGTATACAGCAGGCAATACCTGCAGCATCGCGGCATGTTCCGTGGCGAGTTTTACGCCTTGGTCTTGTTCTCATTATTGGGCATGATGATCATGGTGTCAGGTCAAAGCATGCTAACGCTGTACGTGGGTTTAGAACTGCTGTCCCTTAGCTTGTATGCCTTGGTGGCGATGGACCGAGATAACGCTAAGGCCACTGAAGCCGCCATGAAGTATTTTGTCTTGGGTGCCCTGGCGTCGGGTATGCTGTTGTACGGCATGAGCATGGTGTATGGCATGACCGGCAGCTTGAACTTGGCTGAAATTAATATGGCTTTAATGTCGGGCGCTAAGATCCATGCCGTCATGATATTAGGCTTGGTCTTTATCGTTGCTGGCTTGGCCTTTAAATTGGGTGCCGTGCCTTTCCAAATGTGGGTGCCGGATGTCTATGAAGGCTCACCTACTGCCGTGACCATGTTAATCAGTTCGGTGCCTAAGTTAGCCGCCTTTGCCTTCGTTATTCGGATGTTGGTGCAGGCTTTGCCAACGCTAGCGGTCGATTGGCAGCAAATGCTGATGATCATGGCGGTGCTGTCCATACTGATAGGTAACATCACGGCCATTGCGCAAACCAATCTAAAGCGTATGTTGGCTTACTCGACTATTTCACATATCGGTTTTGTCTTATACGGTTTAATGAGCGCGACCATGAACGGCTTTATTTTTGCCATGTTCTACGTGGTCAGCTATGTGCTGATGACGCTAGCCGGTTTCGGGATTATTTTACTGCTGTCACGCCCAGGCTTTGAAGCCGACAAGCTCGATGACCTTAAAGGCCTCAATCAACGCAGCCCATGGCACGCTTTTTTGATGTTGATTGTGATGTTCAGCATGGCCGGTGTGCCACCTACATTGGGCTTCTATGCAAAGTTTAGCGTATTGCAAGCGGCCTTGGCAGCGGGCTATATTTGGTTGGTGGTGTTCGCCGTGTTAATGGCCGTGATAGGAGCGTTTTATTACCTACGCGTCATCAAGTTGATGTATTTTGATGACCCCTTGGATACGCATGCCATCAGCGCGCCCATGGACACACGCGTCGTGTTGGGCTTCAATGCCTTGGCTTTATTGGTGATAGGGTTGATGCCAGAAAAGCTTATGGAGATCTGCATTTACGCCATCACCAGCAGCTTGAGTTAAACGACTCATTTGATACGCTAGCCCGTCAACCATGCTCACCACGCTTAATGACCTGACGGAAAGCTGCATCACTACTGAAACCATACGTAGCGGTGGCATGTTAACCCTAAAGGTAGACCAAGTGGCGTTGCCTAGCGGCCGCACCGGCCAGCGCGAATACGTGGTTCACCCAGGCGCGTCGGTAGTCGTCGCGCTATTGCCAAACGGCCATGTCTTGCTGGAAAAACAATTCCGCTACCCCTTGCATCAAGTCTTTATAGAATTGCCGGCCGGTAAAATCGATGCATCGGAACCGCCTTTGCTAACGGCGCAGCGCGAGCTGTTGGAAGAAACCGGTTACAGCGCAAAAGAATGGGTGGCATTGGGTAGGCAACACCCTTGCATAGGTTATTCAGACGAAGTCATCCATATGTATTTGGCCGTAGGTTTAATGGCGGGCCAGCACAAGCGTGACGAAGACGAGGCGTTGGAACTGTTCGATCTGAGTTTATCCGATTGCCTAGGCTTAATAAAAAGCGGTCAAATTAGCGACGGCAAAACCATGCTGGCTTTGTTTATGGCGGAGCGGTATCTGGCCGAGCACCCGCATTTATTAGCCGCTGGCTAAAACAGAGGCGCCCTTGGCTAAGATACTCATAGTCGGTTGCGGTGATTTAGGCTTGGCCATAGCCGATCTTTTAGCTAATAAGCACGCGGTATTTGGTTTAAGGCGGCAGTCACAAGGCCGGTCATTACAGGGTCAGTCATCTAATTTCAGCATGTTGCAAGGCGATGTCACCGACCCAGCCAGCCTGCAAATTTTGCATGCGCTCAAACCCGAATTGATTCTTTATTGCGTGGCTGCGGATGCGCAAACCGATGCGGCCTATCAGGCGCAATATGTAATGGGCTTAGCTAATGTGTTGGCAACTCAGCGGGAAAACACGGCATTGCGCCATGTGTTTTTTGTTTCCAGCACGCGCGTCTATGGTCAAGATGCAGGCGAGTGCTTAGACGATGCTACACCGGCTAGTCCGGTGGATTTTGGTGGGCAGCGTTTGTTGGAAGCGGAGCAATTGTTAAAAAGCCTGGCATGCCCAGCCACGGCTTTGCGTTTGTCTGGGATCTACGGCCCAGGCCGTCTACGCATGATTAATTTGGCTAAAAACCAAACCTGGCCTATGCAAAACACGTGGAGTAATCGTATACACCGTGACGACGCAGCGGCCTTTACGGTTTATTTGATGGAGCAAGTGTTGGCTGCTAAGGCTGTCTTAGCATGCTACATAGTCAGTGATGCTACTCCCGTTTCGCTTTATACGGTTTTGGCTTGGTTGGCCGAGCAATTGCAGTTAACCAAGCCGGAAAATTGGCAGCAAGTTGCTAAATCGGGCAAGCGTCTTAGCAGCCGGTTGATGCAGGCTAGTGGTTATAAATTACGCTACCCAAATTACCAAGCCGGTTATCAAACCTTGTTGCATGATCAGCCCCAGGAATGAGGCTTATGCGCTTGCATGTTTGCCAATAGCCATCTAGAAGGTTTGCGCCCAAGGCCACAATCAGCTAAAATCGCGCTCTGTTTGAATTTAAGCCAAATGGTTGCTTTAAGCGCTTAAAAAAACCTAAAAAACACAGGCGGTTAGCTCAGTTGGTTAGAGCGCTTGGTCGACATCCAAGAGGTCAGCAGTTCGAGTCTGCTACTGCCTACCAGTAACATGTTTTAAGTAGTCCTAAGTAGTCCACAAAACCAGCCTAAGTGCTGGTTTTTTAATGACTATTTGTCTTGTATCGTCCAAAGAGTTGCTATCACAGCCTAAATAATTTACAGTATAATTTACGGTATTTTGAAAATACCGTATTTAAAATACCGTAAATTGTCGATTGTGAGGTTGCCTAATGGCTTTAACCGATATTGCAGTGAAAAGTAGCAAGCCTAAAGAAAAGGCTTACAAGCTAAGTGATGGCAACGGCTTGTATTTATTTGTCAGTCCAGCAGGTGGTAAATTATGGCGATATGACTATGCCTTTAATGGCACACGAAAAACGCTTGCGCTTGGTAAATATCCTCTTATGACTTTGTTAGAGGCGCGTGAGGCGCACTTGCAGGCGCGTAAAGGCATAGCGGCTGGCAGAGACCCTGGCGATTTGAAAAAGCAAACCAAAGCCGATAGCGCAATTAATAATGCCAATACTTTTGAAGTGTGGGCTATTCAATGGCTGGCACATTGGCGGGTAGGTAAAAGTCCACGCCATGCCGATATTATTAGCAAACGATTAACGGCTAATGTACTGCCTGTTTTAGGCGCGATGCCAATACTAGATATTACAGCGGTTGATATTGCTAATGTAATGCGTGGCATAGCAGGGCGTGGCGCTTTAGATGTTGCTACAAGCGCTTACCAAACCATTAGCCAAATATTCCGCTATGCGATTGCTAACGATGCAACCGCACGGATTGCCCGCAACCCTGCAACCGATATTAAGCCTAGTGATATTGTTCAATCGCGCCCTGTGGTAAATCAAGCCCGTGTCGATATTAAAGAGCTACCTGTTTTATTGCGGGCGATTGATACCAGCGAAACAAGAGCGGTGACACGCATTGCCATTAAGTTAATGGCTTTAACTTTTGTGCGTACTAGCGAGCTGATAGGCGCAGAATGGCACGAAATAGACTTAGAAGCTAAACAATGGCGCATTACAGCCGAGCGCATGAAAATGAAAACACCGCATATTGTGCCATTGGCACAGCAAGCGGTTGAATTGCTAACAACACTTAAAGACATAACAGGCTGGAGTACGTTTTTATTCCCACACCAGCACGACCCTAAAAAAACCATGAGTAACAATACCATTTTGCAAGCCCTTAAGCGCATGGGCTATCAAGGCAAAATGACTGGCCACGGCTTTAGGGGTATTGCCAGCACGGGGTTGCATGAGCAAGGTTACGCGCATGAACATATCGAGCTACAGCTTGCCCATGCGCCCCGCAATGCAGTAAGTGCGGCTTACAATCATGCGCTATATTTACATCCACGCACGGTGATGATGCAGCAATGGGCGGATTATTTAGATGAACTCAAAGCCGGTGCAAAAATAATAGAATTTAAAAAGGCGTAAGGGTAAAAGCTTGGGCAATTGAACTGAAGCCTTATTTAGTACAAATAATGTAGTAAACCTTAAAATTGAAGGCACCGTGTTAATAATGGTAAGATAGCAAAAAATTTTTGTAAAAAAACAATAGGCGTGAAAACCCCAAGCAAACTATTACAGCACAGCACAGCACAGCGCGCCTATGCCTAAGTTCAATAAGCCCATCCTTGCCGGCTTATTGGCCTTGCTTCTTTTCTCGCTTCCCTTTGGATTTGCCCAAAGCGCCGATGAAATCAGCCTGCCCGATTTAGGCGAACCTGCGCTTAACAGTGCCTCCGTGCAACCCAACATCAGTGCCCAAGGCGCAGGTTTTACTTACCATGACAGCAGCAATGGCAAACGTATCACCCTTACCCCGCAATACACTACCGATAACGGCACGACCATAGGCGGCAGCTTCGCCGGTCCGCTGGCTAAAAGTATGGCGGTGGGGGTATTGCTGTCTGTTGGTTCGGATAAGAACGAATGGTTACTCAACACTGGCTTTGATTTAAGTAGCAATCAACGCTTTATCTTCTCGGTGGGGCAGTTACGGCAAAAACAAAACTTTAACTTTAATTCTTCAGACACCCAAAAAACCCAAATCAGACAAAACAATGTTGCTGCCAGTTACCAATACTATTTAGCTAAGAACTGGCTTAATGCCGCTGAGGTGGATGCGTATATCAGCAACACCAACAGCGTCAATTTAAGCGATAAAACCTACTTCACCGATACCACGTCTTTGTATGAACTGTGGAGTGACCCACGTCGTATTGCTGGGGGCCGTGTCAGTGGCGTGCAAGGTCGCTTGGTATTTACCCCAACGGCCCAATCCAACCTTAAGCTAGGCTTCGGTGGCGAGCGCCTGGAGTATGACTTATTAAGCGGTAACGACCGTGCCACCCGTGCCACCGGCAGCGCCGAATTCAATCAACGCCTGGACCAAGGTTTTAACTTCCGCGCATCCGTCAATGCCGGTGCTGCGCAAAATCGGTATGCCTTAGGCCTAGCTAAAAGCTTTAAAGACGCCCAACTGGGTATTGATGTGGCGACCATTCAAGGTCGTAACAACACCTTTAATGACCAACAAGTGATGCTCAGTTACACCCAAAGCTTTGGTAGCAATGCCAGCACACCACTGAACCTAACATCTAACACCGACCAAAACCTCAACCAAACCCCCAACCAAACCCCCAACCCTGTAGACGCAGCAGGCGCACCGATTCATTCGCCCGCTATGAATACAACAGCGACTGACGACACTGCCACGCCTTGGGCCAGCTCTTTGGTTGACCAAGTGGCGCGCCGCCCCAGTTTCTTGCCTGCCCAAGCAGTGGCTAAAGTTGATATGACGACCACCCCAACACGGCTCATTGCCATTGATAAGATGGCAGTGCCCGTGGGTAGCAGCATCAACACGGTCACGGGTAATTTAATTGCACCCACTGGTACTACTGTATCCGTGATTGCGGGCATCACCAAGAATGGTGCTGCCTTTACCAATGGGGGCCAATTTGCCTTATCCGATAGCACCAATCTTGTCATTAATCCTAAGCTCATTGCGCACCCGGCCGTGGGCATTACGGACACTTACATCGTCACTATGGGCAACAGTTCCGGTGGCGGCACTACCTTAGCCACCATTACGGTGGTTCATGGCTCAACACACATCATCAGCGTGGTCATGAGCCATCGGCTTGCTCAAACAATCAGCTTCGCTACTTTATCTGCCAAGGTCATTACCGATGCTACTTTTAATCTAAGCGCTACGGCCAGTTCAGGGTTAGCGGTAAGCTTTACTTCTAACAGTAGCTCGGTTTGTACGCTATCAGGGAATACCGTGATTTTAGTGGCCATCGGCACTTGCTCCATTACCGCCAGTCAAGCGGGCAATGCGGAGTACAGTGCGGCCGCCAGTGTGACGCAAACCTTTAGCGTGAATGTTATGCCTACCTTAACTGGTTTTGCTTTAAGTTCATCCAGCGTGATGTTGGGCGCAACCGCCCCTACTATTACCGCACCGACTTCCGCTAGCAGTGGAGCGATTACCTACACCAGTAGCAATCCTGCTGTCGCAACCATCAGCGGTAGCATTATTACCATCGTGGGGGTGGGCACCACCACGTTTACTGCCACCCAAGCGGCTAACGGCAATTATGCCAGCGCTACCGCTACCGCAAGCTTGACGGTAACCGCTGTACCCATTGAAGCGCCCGTAGCTCCGCCGGTTCTTCCAACGCAACCGACACCCACCTTTAGCCCAGTAGCGGGTCCCATTGCCTTTGGTAGCACGGTGACCATTGCATCAGCCAACGCGGATGCGATTTACTACACCACTAATGGTGCAGATCCAACGATTGCATCCACCAACCAAGCCACCACGGCGTTAGTGATTAATGCCGGTGTGACCGTTAAAGCCCTGGCTGTGCGTGCGGGTTACCCTAACAGTGCTATTGGCACGGCGACCTATACGCAAGCGATGGCCACGGCACCTGCCGTCATCACCTTAGCAGTGGGCGACGCGCAGCCTGTGGGCGGGGTGACCAATGTGACCATACCAATTGCCGGTGACACGGATAGCACCGGTGCCGTTACCGGTTGGGTGACGACCACGGCTGATAAGATTAAATTTACGGTCACTGCGGGTGCAGCAGGCACGTCTACCATCACCATCAACGGCGGGGCTTACACCAGTGGTGCGGCTTACACCATTGGTGCAGTCGGTACACTTACCATTGTTGTGACCACGACGGAAGCGGGTAAAACCAATGCGGTGCGTACCTTTAGTGTGGGTGTGACGGGTGATTACATCATACATGGCGGACTCACTTGGGCGCCTATAAATACAACAGTAGCAAATTGGTCTGCCGCTTCATCAACTTGTAGCAGTTTAAGCAATGCGGTTTTTGCCTCTGGTTGGCGTCAAGCAACTGTTACGGAACTTTTAGCACTACGTAACGATAGCCTTGTTGTTGGCACGCCAGTTTACCCAGCTGGCTGGGGCGTTCTTAATGGCATCCCAAATGCTGGCTTCTCGACTGCCGGTGTATGGACGTCTACGGTATCTGCTGCGCCATACGCTAATGGTAATTGGCACGACTATGTTGCTCTGAATCTGGCTGCTGGTGGCACTGGCCCCGCTGTAAACAGTATCGCCAATGCCTATACGGCGTGTGTTCACCCATAGTTTTAACGTGTGAATAAGGCGCTTGCACGCATGAATAACCTGTATTAGCAGATGTGTTCTAAGGGGATGCTCTCGTGTTATTACGGTCTATATTTGAATGTTGAGCAAGCATTTGGGATGAGGCAACCATTAATTAGCTAAAGCCCAGCCAAATCTTGCTGCCCAGCTTTAATTTTCTGCCGCGCTTTCTCAACTTTGATGGCTTTCTGTGTATTTTCAACCTGAGTTTGCATGGATACAATTCTCGCCTTCTCGGACGTAAGTGATTTTTTTAGCGAGTGATTACTGTGAGTTTGGAAACCATGAAAATTGTAAGAGCATTACCGAGATTAGATATTTAACATACGGCGAATGATGGCAATGAGTAAATTGATTAATCTAAAAAAATGGCTAACTATTGAAGATGCCTCAAGGCACTTATCATCAATTTTTGATGAACCTGTAAAAAATTACGACATTTACCGATTTGCATTAGATGGTCATTTGAAGCTTTCAGTAAATTTGGTAAATCATGCTATTGCAAAAAAATGTAGAGTAGCTTCATTAGAAAATGTCCCCAAAATAAAAGCATTAGACGGCGATGATCTAATTCCTCTTGGGATGCGACTTGATGATGATAATTATTTAGTAAAAGATAAGGACATCATATCTATCAGTGGTGTAATGGATTTAATGATGTTAGGTAATGAGGCGCTGGACATAGAGCATGAATATCAGCGATTAACTAGCGGGGTAAAGGTTACGCTAGTGTGTCTAGAAGGTGCATATGTCCAAGACCCTAATAATGGTGGCATTTACGAGCTGCAAGACCATTTCAAAAATGATGTTGAAAGCATGAAGAATAAAAATAACTATTATCCCGCTGCTAGTCTCCCCAATGATGCAGCTTTGGTGCTGAGAACAAGGGCTATATCAGAATTTATTGAATCTGTAAGTGATATTAAAAAATCAGAAAAACCTCTTATAGAAACTGAGCGCAGCACACTATTAACCATTATTGCAGCGCTCGCCAAAGAGGCCCATATTGATATTGGGAAAACATCAAAAGCAGGTGAGCTAATCGCCAATATGACACAGCAATTAGGCGCAGCTGTTGGCGCAACCACCATTGAAACACATCTAAAGAAAATCCCTCAATCCCTTAAAAACCGCGCTAAATAAGGGTTGTTTCGCCTGCTGGCTATTTGCCGCCGCCCACGGGCGCTTAAGAGATGCCATTTTTTATAAACTGCAAAAAAATCAGCATTTCGCTGGTTTATTTAGGAGTTATAGAGAATATGACAGACATCAAAATGAATCAAAAAATCCTGCGCCTCAGCGCTGTAAAAGATTGGACGGGCTTATCCCGCAGCACCATTTACGCGATGATGAAGTCTCACACATTCCCGCAAAACATTCAGATTGGTATGAGGTCGGTCGGCTGGCTGGAAAGCGACATTCAAGCGTGGATTGATTCCCGTATCACTGCATCTAAAGCAGCATAGGGAGTTTAATATGATTAACGCGAAACCCAGATACGCGGGTAAGTTCTCACGCAAAGCCTTGCCTGACGCAATTCAATATTACGAAACTCAAAACATCAAACTTAAAGGTGGCGGCGCATGGCGTGATGCTATCTGCCCATTTCATAAAGACACCAAGCCTAGCCTGCGCATCAATGTAGAAAAAGGCGCATATCGCTGTATGGTTTGCGGCGCACATGGTTGTGATGTGCTGGCTTTTCACATGCACAAACACGGGCTTAACTTTGTGGAAGCGTGCAAGCAGTTAGGCGCATGGGTGGTGCAATCATGACAACTAGCGAAAAGTATATTTACGTAGATACCGATAACAAGCCATTATTTACTAAAGAGCGCTATGTAAAAAAAGACGGCAGTAAAGGCTATGCTTATAGCCATGTAATGGATGGTGAAACAATTAACACCATGCCACAGTTTGCCAGTGGCACGCCGCTTTATAATTTACACAGACTAGCCAAATACCCCACTGCCACCGTGTATTTAGTCGAAGGTGAAAAGTGCGTAGATGCGCTCACTAAACTAAAGCTACTGGCAACCACCAGCGGCGGCGCACAAAGTGATGATAAAGCAGACTGGCAACCACTAGCAGGGCGTGAAGTCATTGCGTGGGCAGATAATGACGATGCAGGCATAGGTTATATGCAGCGTGCAACAAAAAAGCTAACTGTGCTTAATGCCACAGTTAAGCATATTGATATTGCGCAGCTTAATCTAGCGGTAAAGGGTGATTGTGTGGACTGGTTGCAGCAATTCGACCAGTTTAATGGACGCAATGCTATACCGTATGACATTGAGGCTTTGCCGCTTAAACCTGACGGCATACAAAGCCCTGCAAGCGATTTAAATGACAGGCTTGATACCAACCAATTGGCTATAAATATCAGTTTACGTTGTGCCGCAGACATTACCCCAGAGCCTATACATTGGTTATGGGATGGTTGGTTAGCAAAAGGTAAGTTACACATATTTGCTGGCATGGCTGGAACAGGTAAAACAACCATAGCCATAGCACTAGCTTCAACAATCACGACTGGCGGTAGATTCCCTGATGGCAGTCAATCGCCTATTGGCAGTGTTTTAATTTGGTCAGGTGAAGACAGCCCAGCAGACACACTTGTACCTAGGTTAATGGCGGCAGGTGCAGATTTAAGCAAGGTGCATTTTGTTGGCGATATAACCGCCGATTATGAATTGCGAAGTTTTGACCCTGCAACGGACATGCCATCATTGATGATTAAGGCAGCATCAATACCTGACCTGTCCTTGTTAATTATTGACCCGATTGTGAATGCCGTTGCTGGTGACAGTCATAAAAATGGTGAAGTAAGAAGGGCTTTGCAACCCGTTGTTGATTTCGGTGAAAAACTCAATTGTGCTGTATTGGGTATCACGCACTTTAGTAAAGGCGGGCAAGGTAAAGACCCATTAGAGCGGGTAACGGGTAGCCTTGCCTTCGGTGCGCTGGCACGCATTGTTTTAGCCACCGCCAAAATAGTGGATGGGGATAGTGCCAAGCGTATTGTATGTCGTGCTAAAAGCAACATTGGGGTTGATACGGGCGGCTCAACAACAAGATGTAGGCAATGGGATATTCTCAAGTTATGCCTTGTGGGGTGATTCGGTTGATGGAAGCGCTAGGGAATTATTGGCTGAACCTGATAACCGTGAAACGGGTGAAAACGGCAATAGTGCGCTAGATGAGGCCAAGGACTTTTTGCAAGAATTGTTAGCCGATGGTGAAATGGCACAAAAAGAAATTGAAGTTGAAGCCAAAGGCGCAGGGTTAGCGATGCGCACTATCCAAAGAGCTAAAAAAGAACTGAACATTCATTCAAGTAAAAGCCTATTAGATAAACGCTGGTATTGGAAATTAACCATCAACATCGCCAAAGATGACCAACATTGCCAACATCGCCATATAAATTATGTGGCAACCTTGGCGACCTTACATGAAATTAAGCATATTTCACAAGAAAATAGCCTAATCAGCAGTAGCGTTGATGAATCCATGAGGTTTTAACCATGACCACACCACAAACAGCAAATGAACTATTGGATGCTATGCGCGGTTGTGGGTTTACCATCAACCTCAGTGGCGATTCGCTAGAGGTAAGGTGGGCGCGATGGGTTGATGACGAACTGGCAGAGTTAATCAAAACGCATAAAACAGGCTTAATCAAATTATTAGAAAGTGAGGTAAAAAATGACGAGCAAAAAGAAAACACCACTAGCAAAACAAGACAAGCAATCTGAAAGCGAGAAATATGCAAAAGTGAGTTTGTCAGCTTCATACATGGGTGCGATATTAACGGACAGCTTCACCAGCGCCATATTACCAAAAGCTGAATTAGCCGATGTAGCTAGTGAGTTAAGTGAAAAAATAAAGACTATTCAAGCGGGTGATATGCAACCGATTGAAGCCATTCTGATTAGCCAAGCCCAAACACTGCAAACAATGTTTGTGACCTTAGGGCGCATGGCAGCAAGTAAAACGGGCTTGCAACAATATACCGCGTTTATGAATATGGCACTTAAAGCCCAAAGCCAAAGCCGTGCAACCATTCAAGCATTAACCGAGCTTAAATATCCGAAACGGGCAACCTTTGTAAGACAAGCGAATATTTCACATGGGCATCAACAAGTGAATAACGGGACTAGTACGCAAGCACCCGCGCACGCGAAAGCAATTGAAAATCAACCAAACGAACTATTAGAGGCTAATCATGGCGGCAAGAAAATGGACAGAAGATCAGCGCAAACAGCAATCACAAAAGATAAGGCAATGGCAACCGTGGCAACATAGCACAGGGGCTAAAACTATTGCAGGTAAGGCAATAGCTTCACGCAATGCTTTTAAAGGTGGATTTAGGCAACAATTAAAAGAGCTTAGGCAATTGCTGCGTGACCAGCGCGGTGCGCTTAATGAAATAGGATAACTTGCTTTGTTAGTGGGGTGGCTGGAAAGTCTGTTGCGTTTGCACTAACAACCAATGCGAGTGCTTCATTAATTCTAAATCACTAGTTTTTAGATTTTTTAGTCGTGTATAATCCCGCCTCAAGCCGTTAAATGCAATTAATTAAAAAATAGTCAAATTTTGTATTTGCGGTATTTTTAACGGTATCTGTATTTTTATACAATCATAATTATCAATTAAAACAATTTATTGCATTGTTAATTAGGATTAGCTACTGACCAGATATGCCAGCAAAAGCCGTTGATTAACGGCTTTTCTATTTGAGATGAGGGTGTTATGCCTATAATTCGTTTGCCAGATGGCTCTGAACGTAGTTTCCCAGCTGCAGTAACTGTAGCGGAGGTGGCCATGAATATTGGTGCCGGCTTAGCCAAAGCGGCCTTGGCCGGTAAGGTTGATGGGGTGTTGGTCGACACTTCCCATCTGATCACCCAAGACGCAGACCTAGCCATCATTACCGATAAAAGCGACGAAGGTTTAGACGTCATCCGTCATTCCACGGCACACCTTTTAGCTTATGCGGTTAAAGAGTTATTCCCCGATGCGCAAGTGACCATAGGCCCGGTTATTGAGCACGGCTTTTTCTATGACTTTTCATACAAGCGCCCCTTTACTCCTGAAGATTTAATTGCCATAGAAAAGAAAATGCTGGAGTTGGCGAAAAAAGACGAGCCTGTCGTTCGTCAAGTTCTGCCACGTGATGAGGCTGTCGCTTATTTCAAATCCATCAACGAACTGTATAAAGCGGAAATCATTGCCAGCATTCCGGCTGGCGAAGACGTTTCTTTGTATAGCGAAGGTAGTTTTACCGATTTGTGTCGTGGCCCGCATGTGCCTAATACGGGTAAGCTAAAAGCCTTTAAGTTGATGAAGTTGGCCGGTGCATATTGGCGCGGTGACAGCAACAACGAGATGCTGCAGCGCGTTTACGGAACAGCATGGCGCAATAAAGAAGAATTAGAAGCGCATTTGTTTCAGTTGGAAGAAGCGGAAAAGCGTGATCACAGGAAGTTGGGTAAGCAGTTGGATTATTTCCATATGCAAGACGACGCGCCCGGCATGGTGTTTTGGCATCCACGTGGTTGGAGCATTTGGCAGGAAGTGGAACAGTACATGCGTAAAATGTTCCGCGAATACAATTACCAAGAAGTGCGCACGCCCACCATCATGGATAAAACCTTATGGGAGAAATCCGGCCATTGGCAAAACTACCGCGAGGGCATGTTTGTCACGGCCTCGGAAAGCCGTGATTACGCCGTCAAGCCGATGAACTGCCCTGGCCACGTGCAAATTTTAAATAGCAGCTTGCACAGTTACCGCGATTTGCCCTTACGCTTGGCAGAGTTTGGTTCTTGCCATCGTAATGAGCCGTCCGGATCTTTGCATGGCCTCATGCGTGTACGCGGCTTTACCCAAGACGATGCGCATATATTCTGTGCTGAAAACCAAGTTGAGGCCGAAGTGGCCGATTTCATTAAGATGCTCTACAAGGCCTACGGTGACTTTGGCTTTAGTGACGTCTTGGTTAAGCTTTCCACTCGCCCGGAAAAGCGCATAGGCAGCGATGCCGATTGGGATAAAGCCGAAACGGCTTTGGCCAATGCGCTTAAATTAAACAACTTGGATTTTGAATACCAAGCGGGTGAGGGCGCATTTTACGGTCCTAAAATTGAATTTACCCTCAAGGATTCATTGGGCAGGTTGTGGCAGTGCGGCACCATACAGTTGGATTCCAACTTACCCGAGCGCCTTGGTGCCGAGTACGTTGCGGAGGACAACAGCCGTCAACGTCCGGTCATGTTGCACCGAGCCATAGTCGGCTCCATGGAGCGCTTTATAGGCATATTGATAGAGCATTACGCCGGCGCCATGCCACTTTGGTTAGCGCCAGTGCAGGTCATGGTGTTGAATATTTCCGAAAACCAAGCTGATTACGTGCGCCAAGTGGTTGAAAAGCTGAAGAAAAATGGCATACGTTGCGAATTTGACTTGAGAAATGAGAAGATAACCTATAAAATACGCGAACATAGTATGCAAAAAATGCCTTACTTGTTAGTAGCAGGTGAGCGTGAGATGCAAACAGGACATGTGGCCGTGCGTACCAGAAAAGGCGAAGACTTAGGTTCTATGCCGATTGAGGCGCTAATTGAGCGCTTAAAAGCAGAATTGGAAACTAAGGTTTAGCTTGTTAAGTATTAGCTTTAATACTTAATCATCTGAAAATGCGCGGCTTAACTATTTGGAGAATTTGATATAGCACAGGAAAAAGAAACGCGAATTAACGGCGATATAACAGGATCGCAAGTTCGCTTGGTGGGCATAGAAGGTGAGCCTTTAGGCATCATGTCTTTAACGGAAGCGTTTGCAAAAGCCGAAGAAGCGGACATTGATCTTGTGGAAATCGCGCCGAATGCTGAGCCGCCTGTGTGTAGGTTGATGGATTACGGTAAGTTTAAATACGCTGAAAGTAAAAAACAGCACGAAGTTAAACTTAAGCAAAAGCAAGTAAGCATAAAAGAAGTGAAGTTTCGCCCAGGAACGGATGACGGGGATTACGCCATTAAAGTGCGCAACATCATTCGATTTATCCAAGATGGCGATAAAGCAAAAATTACATTGCGTTTTAGAGGACGGGAAATTACCCATCAAGAGTTCGGTTTGGCTCTGTTAAGACGGGTAGAGGCTGACACTAAAGACGTAGCAGTGGTGGAGCAATTTCCTAAAATGGAAGGCCGCCAAATGGTGATGGTTTTAGGCGCACCAAAAAAGAGTTCATAGTTTTAGTAGGATCCCGAGTGATACGGCTTAACGGCATGCCTAAGCACTCATAACTTAAGTTCAAGGAGAACAAAATGCCAAAAATGAAAACCAAGAGTGGCGCTAAAAAGCGCTTCAAATTCTTGGGTAATGGTAAAGTGAAACGTACTCACTCTCACTTACGCCATATCCTAACCAAAAAGACCACCAAGCAAAAGCGTAAACTACGCGGCACGGCGATCATCTCAGCAACAGACGTCAAACGCGTTCGCGCAATGATGCCTACACGATAAGGAGACCGATATGCCTAGAGTAAAACGTGGTGTCATCGCTCGCGCAAGACACAAGAAAGTATTAAAAGCCGCAAAAGGTTACCGCGGTCGTCGTAAAAACGTTTACCGCGTTGCCAAGCAAGCGGTAATGAAAGCCGGTCAATACGCATACCGTGACCGTAGACAGAAAAAACGTCAATTCCGCACCTTATGGATTGCCCGTATTAATGCCGGTGCTCGTGAGTGTGGTTTAACTTACAGCCGCTTCATGAATGGCTTGAAAAAAGCCGCAGTGGAAGTGGATCGTAAAGTGTTGGCTGACTTAGCAGTATTCGACAAAACGGCATTTGCTCAGTTTGTTGAAATGGCTAAAAAGGCCTTGGCTGTTTAGTTAGCAAACTTATTTAAAAAATAAGTAAAAAAAGAGGCTTAGGCCTCTTTTTTTTGCTGTAAAATTATGCACTTAAATAAAAAACCAGTTTATTAAAGATCCCCATTTACATGACAGATTTAAGCCATTTAATTCCGCAAGCGCAAGCGGATTTTGCTGCCAGCGCCAACATGAACGAGCTGGAAATTGCTAAGGCCAAATACCTAGGTAAAACCGGTTTGCTGACCGACGCCTTAAAGGGTTTGGGTAAACTGAGTAACGAGGAACGTCCAGCGGCTGGCGCGGCCATTAATGTGGTCAAGCAGGCCGTGGAAGCGGCGCTGATATCACGTCGTGAAGCCTTGCTTAACGCTGAGCAAGCCAAACAATTAGCGCAAGAATCCATAGACGTGAGTTTGCCAGCCCGTGCGCAATCGACTGGTGGCTTGCATCCAGTGACGCTTACGCTGCAGCGCATAGAGCAATTGTTTCATTCGATTGGTTTTGAAGTGGCGACCGGTCCGGAAATCGAAACGGATTTTTATAACTTTACGGCGCTCAACATCCCCGAAGACCATCCAGCGCGTGCCATGCACGACACCTTTTATATCGACGAAGCAAACGTGTTGCGCACGCACACATCACCTGTGCAAATTCGTTATATGGAAAATGCGCTTAAGACACATAAAACCCCACCACTAAAAATCATTGCGCCTGGTCGCGTTTACCGCGTTGATTCGGACGCCACCCATTCACCTATGTTTCATCAGGTAGAAGGCTTATGGGTAGACGAAGACATCAGCTTTGCTAATTTAAAAGGCGTGGTGCAAGACTTCTTGCAAAAATTCTTTGAGCGTGACGATTTAACCGTGCGCTTTCGCCCGTCTTTTTTCCCGTTTACTGAGCCATCAGCAGAAATGGACATGAGCTGGAATGGCGGTTGGTTAGAGATAGGCGGTTGCGGCATGGTGCACCCAGAAGTGTTTAAGCACGTCAATATAGACAGCGAAAAGTACCGCGGTTTTGCATTTGGTTTAGGCGTAGAGCGCCTTACCATGTTGCGTTATGGCGTGAACGATTTACGCCATTTCTTTAATAATGATTTGCGTTTTTTAAGCCAGTTTAAATAAGGCTAGCTAGCGTTAATTCACCCCTCAGTTAAGGTTAAAAAGCATTATGCAGTTTTCAGAAAATTGGTTACGCAGTCTGGTCGGTACGGATTTGGACAGTCAGGCACTCAGTCATGCCTTGACCATGGCCGGGCTAGAGGTGGAGGACATGCAGCCTGTCGCTGCGCCATTCACCAAGGTCGTGGTGGCCAAGATAGTTAGTGTGGAAAAACACCCGGATGCCGACCGCTTGCAAGTCTGTTCGGTTGATGTGGGTCTGGCGCAACCCATACAAATAGTTTGCGGTGCAGCCAACGCACGCGCCGGCCTAATTGCACCCTGTGCTTTGGTGGGTGCGCAATTGCCTGGCATTGATATCAAGCAAGCCAAAGTGCGTGGCGTCGAGTCATTTGGCATGATGTGCTCTTCCAAGGAGCTGGGTTTGACGACTGAGGCCACTGGTTTACTAGAGCTAGATAGCCTCGCGCCCGTAGGCCAGGATATACGTCAATATTTAGATCTAGACGATCACTTGCTTACACTGAAGTTGACACCTAACCGCAGCGATTGCTTGAGCTTGACTGGAATCGCGCGTGATGTGGCCGCTATTACTGGCGCCGCCACTTGCTTTGAAGAAATTAAATCGGTGCCCAGCGACACGGCAGATCGCTTAAATGCAGTGGTGGCGGAGCAGCAAGCTTGCCCGCGCTATTGCGGTCGCCTTATAACGGGTGTGAATGCCAAGGTGAGCACGCCGGCATGGATGGTAAAGCGACTAGAGCGCAGTGGTTTGCGCAGCATTAATGTGCTGGTTGACGTGACTAACTATGTCTTGCTAGCGTTAGGGCAACCCATGCATGCATTTGATGCCAGCAAGTTAAGTGGCGACATCATCGTGCGTTTTGCACAAGAAAACGAAAACTTACGTTTATTAAATGAGCAAGAAGTTAGTCTAAAAAGCGATGACTTAGTGATAGCCGATGGCAATGGGGCGATTGCCTTAGCCGGCATTATGGGCGGTCAATCAACCTCAGTCGACGAGGCCAGTACCGCAGTGTTTCTAGAGAGCGCCTATTTTTCGCCAACGGTGATTGCCGGTAAGGCACGTAGATTGGGTTTAAGTACCGATTCATCCTATCGCTTTGAGCGTGGCGTGGATTTCGCCAACACCCGTCTGGCTTTGGAATACGCCACGCAATTGATTAAACAGTTGTGCGGCGGCAAAGCCGGCGAGGTGACCGAGTGTCTAGGGGTGCTGCCAAACAGGCTGCCAGTTAAATTGCGCCTAAGTCGTTTGGTTTCAGTGTTAGGCATTCCCTTTGCTGAGGATAAAGTCGCACAATTGCTATCGCAATTAGGCTTTACATACACCCTAGAGCAAAGCGTGTTCACCGTGTTGCCACCTAGCTACCGCTTTGATATCAGCATAGAAGAAGATCTAATTGAAGAAATTGCTCGCTTGCATGGCTACGATCACATTCCAGCGCAAGCGCCTGTCGCGACTTTAAGCATGTTAGAAGCGCCAGAAGCGCGTGCCCATCAAGCCGTATTGCGCGATTCACTGGTTGCTGCCGGTTACCAAGAATTAGTGAATTACAGCTTTGTTGATGAGGCTTGGGAGACCGACTTGCTGGCCAACCCTAGGCCCATAAAACTTAAAAACCCGATTGCTAGCAACCTTAGCGTGATGCGCAGCAGTTTATGGGGCGGCTTATTGGATAGCTTGGTTTACAACCTAAATCGCAAACAAGACCGAGCCATGCTGTTTGAACTAGGCGCTAGCTACCATTATGCAACTGCGCAGCAAACATCATTTACTGAAACAAGGCGCATTGCAGGCTTGGCTTATGGCAGTGCTAAACCTGAGCAATGGGCTGCAGCAGGAGACGACGTAGATTTCTTTGAAATTAAAGCCCACGTTGATGCCTTGCTTAGCGATGCGTCCGCCTTATTGCCAGTCAGCTACGAGAAAGCCGAGCACAGCGCCTTGCACCCAGGTCAAACTGCCCGCATCCTGATCGATGGCAAAGCGATAGGTTGGTTAGGTAAACTGCATCCAAAATGGCAGCAGCATTATAGTTTAACTAAAAGCACTTTTTTGTTTGAGTTAGACGTGGATGCCATATTGAATCGCCCCATTCCAGCTTACCAGGAAGTCTCTAAATTGTTACCCGTGCGGCGCGATTTGGCAGTAGTGGTGGATGAAAATATGCCTGTTAGCGCCATGATGGCTGCCATTAATAAAGCGGCCATTCCCATGCTGATGGACGTAGCCTTGTTCGACATTTACCAAGGTCAGGGTGTGGCTGAAAACAAAAAAAGCCTTGCGTTATCAGTACTTATGCACGATACTCAAAAAACATTAACGGATAGCGATGCCGATAGCGTCATGGCAAATCTGCTACAATTATTGCAAAATGAGTGCAATGCAACACTGAGAAATTAACACATTAATTAGCTCGCTAAGGTGGGCTGTTTTTTATAGTTTAACTGCGTTACAAATTAGAAATTAAGCCTAAAAAGGCTGGCAATGAATGGGAGTAGGGTATGACCTTAACAAAAGCTGAACTTGCGGATTTGCTTTACGAGCAAGTTGGTTTAAATAAGCGTGAAGCAAAAGACATGGTTGAGGCCTTTTTTGAAGAAGTGCGTATCGCTTTGGAAGCGGGCGACAGCGTTAAATTATCCGGTTTTGGTAATTTTGAGCTGCGTAAAAAATCAGAGCGCCCCGGGCGCAATCCAAAAACAGGCGAAGAGATTCCTATTTCCGCACGCCGTGTGGTGACCTTCCACGCTAGCCAAAAACTAAAAGCCAAGGTAGAGGCCAACTACCAGAATTAAAAATCGGCCTCTATATTGAGGCTGGATTAATGGATTATCCATTTACCTGTTAAGTGAGAAGATGCAGCATGAGTGAGCCAGTGCCAAAATTGCAGTTGCCGCCTATCCCCGCCAAGCGCTACTTTACCATCGGTGAAGTCAGTGAGCTTTGTGGTGTTAAGCCGCACGTACTGCGTTATTGGGAACAAGAGTTTACTCAACTTAAACCGGTCAAACGTCGCGGCAATCGCCGCTATTATCAGCACCACGAAGTATTGTTAATTCGTCGCATACGCGAGTTGTTGTATGAGCAAGGCTTCACCATAAGCGGTGCGCGTAATCGCTTAGAGGGTGCTGAGACAGACAGCAGTAAATCTCAAGCAAATCAAGTTGGGGCTCAGTTAGAGTTGGTAGCCAGCGCCGATGACGGCGTACCAAGCTACAATTTTGCGCATGCGAAATCAGAGTTGCAAGCTATCATCCAGTTGTTGCGTACCCAATTAAATTAAGCTTATTTCCCTTGCTGTTTTAATGCGCTACGGCTTTTGCGTTATAATGGCGCCCTGTTGTGGCATGCCATGACATCGGTTCGGGGCATAGCGCAGCCTGGTAGCGTACTAGTCTGGGGGACTAGGGGTCGCAAGTTCGAATCTTGCTGTCCCGACCAATTTAAATCATGGCTTACAGTCAACATGCTGTAAGCCATTTTTTATGCACGCGTGCTGGCTATTAGGATCACTTTTGTCGCTTGGGTTATGAGTCGGAAGTCGCTACAATAACAAGCTAATTAATCCTAACTAGCCTCGCTGCCAACCCCTCAAACATGTCGCGTCCCACCACAGTCCAAATACGCTTAGATGCTTTTAGGCACAATTACCGGCTGGCTAAAACTTTATGGCCTGGTAAAGCCATGGCGGTGATCAAAGCCAATGCCTACGGTCACGGTGCCGTGCATTGTGCCCGTGCATTAAGCCAAGAAGCTGACGGCTTTGCCGTGTCTAGTTTAGAGGAGGCCATGCAACTTAGGGATGCAGGAGTGAGGCAACCCATATTGTTATTAGAAGGATTTTTTGCTGAAGCCGAGTTGAAATGCATAGCCGAGCAAGACTTGTGGCTAGTCCTGCATGCGCAATGGCAAGTGGATGCATTGCTCGCTGCTAGCCTACCTTGTGCACTGCAAGTTTGGCTAAAGATGGACAGCGGCATGCACCGTTTAGGCTTGTCGCCTAAGGATTACCAATTCGCTTACCAGCAACTAAGCGGGCATAAAAATGTGGCTAGCATAGTGCCGATGACGCACTTAGCCAATGCCGACAATCTTGATTCTGATCACAGCAATCAGCAAGCCGCGCTTTTTCAGCGCACCTTGGCTAATTTAGCGCCATGCCATGCTAGCAGCTTAGCCAATTCTGCCGCCTTGTTGGCCTGGCCTCAATTACAGCCAATTCTTCATAACCATGAGCATTGGTCTAGGCCTGGCATTATGTTGTATGGCGCCCATCCCAACATAGCCTCTAGCCAAGCCTCTGTTTTAGAACCGGTGATGCAGTTTAGCTCACGCATCATCGCATTGCGGCATTTAGAAAAAGGCGATGCCATCGGCTACGGCAGCTTATATCAGGCTGAGCAAGCCATGCGCGTGGGGGTGGTGGCCTGCGGTTACGCGGACGGCTACCCAAGATCAGCTAAGACTGGAACCCCAATAGCCGTGGACGGTCATATAACGCGATTGTTAGGACGCGTTTCCATGGACATGCTTTATGTTGATTTAACTGCTATTCCATCAGCCGGCATCCATAGTCATGTTGAGTTATGGGGTAAGCAAGTATCGGCCAACACGGTGGCGCAAAGTGCCGGCACCATAGCCTATGAGCTTTTTTGCAACGTTAAGCGTGCCCATTTTGATTATTTTGATCCAGCCAATATTTAATTTCTTTTACTCTAAGGTTAGCTATGCACGTTATTCAAACTCCTAACGCACCGGCCGCAATCGGCCCATACTCACAAGCCATGGTGGTCGGTGATTTATTGTTCACTTCTGGGCAAATTGCCCTCAGGCCTGATGGCAGCTTGAACGATGGCGACATCGTGGCGCAGACTCAGCAAGTGCTTGGGAATTTAAAAGCCGTCATTGAAGCGGCGGGTGCCGACCTGTCTAAAGTAGTGAAAACCACCGTATTTTTAAAAAATTTAGACGATTTCGTTGCCATGAACACCATCTACGGTGAGGCCTTTGCGGGACACACACCGGCTCGCTCAACCGTGCAAGTGGCTAAATTGCCACGTGACGTGTTAGTGGAAATTGAAGCCATCGTCTCCTTGCGTTAACGCATTAAGGTCTTAGGCCTTTAACTTATTATTCATTAAGGAAACACATGGCATTGGATTTATTTAGCCCGGTTAATTTAGGCGCGATAGCGCTAAAAAATCGCATGGTGATGGCACCATTAACCCGGAATAGGGCAGCCGAGGGCGGTTTGCCTCAAGCCATGAACGTCACCTATTACGAGCAACGCGCCAGCGCCGGTTTGATTATTAGCGAGGCGACGCCTATCACTTTAATGGCGCACGGCTACCCAGCATTGCCAGGTATTTATACCGATGCGCAGGTGGTGGCTTGGCGTAAGGTGTGCGATGCCGTGCATGCTAAGGGCGGTAAGATGGTCATGCAGCTTTGGCATGTGGGTCGTATATCGCACCCCAGTTTGTTGCCAAATAACGCCACGCCTGTTGCGCCTTCAGCCATTAAGCCAGCCGGCAAGGCGTTCACCTATCAAGGCTTGGTTGATTACGTCACGCCTCGTGCAATGCAAGCCAATGAATTGCCAGCAATAGTTAATGATTATGTGCACGCGACCAAAAATGCTTTAGCTGCAGGCTTTGACGGCGTGGAGATTCATGCCGCCAATGGCTATTTATTAGACCAATTTCTGCGTGATGGTAGCAATCAGCGCACCGATAACTACGGTGGTAGTTTTGAAAACCGCAGTCGCTTGTTATTAGAAGTAACGGCCGCCGTAGTCGCTGTGGCGGGTACCGATCGAGTCGGTTTGCGTCTCTCCCCGGTGAATCCTTTTAACGACATGAAAGACAGCCATCCTCAAGCGCTGTTTAACTACGTAGTCGATGCCCTTAACCCGTTTAAGTTAGCTTACCTGCATGTGGTGGAAGGCGGCATACACGGTGGTGGGGTAGCCGATCCGTTTGACTTCGCTGCCTTGCGTCAACGTTGTACCAGCCCCTACATGGCTAATTTGTCTTACGACAAGGCGCGGGGTAATGCCGCCATCGCCAGTGGCCATGCCGATGCCGTGGCCTATGGTGTGCCGTTTATTGCCAACCCGGATTTGGTTGAGCGCTTCAAGCAAGATGCGCCGCTTAATCAGGCAGATGCAAAAAGCTTTTACGGCGGCACTGAAAAGGGTTACACCGATTACCCATTTTTGTCGGTTTCTTAGGCCTTGAATCATGGATAAACCGGCCATTACCCAAGTTGCCATTAATGAGATCCTAGCTAAGCGCTGGAGTGGGAGGGCTTATGATGCGCAGCAGGATTTAAGTCCTGAGCAGATCAAGGCCTTACTGGAAGCCGCGCGCTGGGCACCGTCCTGTTTTGGCGATCAGCCGTGGCGTTTTATTGTTTGGCAGAAATCAAGCAACCTGGATGCCTGGCAATCGGCTTTTGATTGCTTGTCGGAAGGCAATCAGGGCTGGGTTAAAAACGCACCGGTCTTAATGCTGCTCTGTGCGAACAGTTTGTTTAATCACAATCAACAGCCCAACCGTTGGTCCCAGTACGATTGCGGTGCGGCGGCAGAAAACCTTTGTTTGCAAGCCACTAGCATGGGCTTAAGTGCCCATCAGTTGGGTGGATTTAACGTCGATTTGGCACGTAAAACATTCCAGGTACCCGAGCAATTTAGTTTAATGGCCATTATCAGTGTCGGTTACCCAGGCGATTTATCTAAACTTAGCGCGGAAGCCTTGGCCCGTGAACAAGCCGCGCGATCTCGTCGGCCATTAAGTGAATTGGTTTACGCCAACACCTGGGGCGCAGGCATAGAGTAGCGTTTGCATGATGCCGTCGTGTTGACGGCTTATGCTTAACTATTGGCGCCAGGTCTGATAAACTCTCGTTCGCAAATAAAAATTAGCAAGTTAACCCATTAAATTTAGGATTTCGTCATGGCCGTTGTTGCATTAACTAAAGCAAATTTCAAAGAGACCATAGAAAAAAACAATTTTGTTATTGTTGATTTCTGGGCACCTTGGTGTGATCCTTGTCTGGCATTTACGCCTACTTTTGAAGCGGCCGCTGCAGCCAATCCTGACATCGTGTTTGGTATGGTTAATACCGAAGCCGATCCTGAAATCGGTGAGTATTTCCAAGTGAACCAAATCCCAGGTATTTTAGTAATACGCGAGCAAGCAGGCATCCATGCTCAGGTAGGTGAAATTGGTGCGCCGGCGTTTGCAGAAATTATTAAGTGGGCGCGTGATTTTGATATGAACGGCGTGCGTTCCTACTATGCCGATGAGGCGAAAAAAACGAAGTAATACTTCGGCATTAATGAAATAAAAAAGCGGCTTATGGCCGCTTTTTTATTGGATTGTTTTATTGGTTTATTGCAAGGCAGCTAAGTACTTGAGTGGGTCGACCGATTTGCCTTGGCGGCGGATTTCAAAGTGCAATTTGACTATATTGCTGTCGGTACTGCCCATCTCGGCAATTTTTTGCCCTAAAGTGATTTGTTGACCTTCTTTGACCAAGATTTGATTGTTGTGTGCATAAACCGACAGGTAATTGGGGTTGTGTTTAATGATGACTAATTTACCGTAGCCGCGTAAATCCGAGCCACTGTAGATCACGCGGCCTGGGGCGGCGGCATTCACTGGTTGACCAAGCGTGCCGGCTATGTCCACGCCTTTGTTGCTGGATTCATTAAAATTCGCCACCACCTTACCTTTGGTTGGCCATGACCACTCCATGTTTTCAGATGGGTCGGCCAAGGCTTTGCTGTCGGTTTTGACCTCTGCTGGCTGGCTGGCTTGGCTGGGTTTGCTTGTTTGGACTTTGTTTAAGGCTTCGTCGCTGTATGGCTCACGCACACCTTTGGGCTCAGTGATGTTGATGCTAGTAAGTCCAGCGTCGGATTTGATGGGGTTAATTTCCACTGCGCTGTTGTCGGTGCTCAGGAGCTTGTCTTTGCCTGCATTTAATTTCAGCACCTGACCGACTTTGATGTTGTATGGGGCGCTGATGTTGTTGGCTTGCGCGATGTCTTTGTAATAATAGCCAAACTCCAGGCCTATGCTGTAAAGGTTATCGCCTTTTTTGACGGTATAGGTGTCGGGGCGCCAATCGCCGGCTTTGTATAGTGGGCGGACTGGTATGCTTTGTTTTTTAATGTTGCTGGGCTCGCTCTTGCCGGCATTGGCTGGCAAGCGGTCTATGACAGGGGCAGGCGGGCTGGTGCTGCAAGCCGCTAGATTGAGTATGAAGCCTAAGCCAAGTAATGCTAGGGAATGACGCATCGTTATTGAGTGCCACCAAGTAAAGGGACGAATTTTACCGCTTCCAATTTGCTGGTGCGGTAATCTTCTTCGCTTAGTCGTTCCACCAAATGCAAGATTTGCTCCTCCGTGCCTACTGGGATGACTAAGCGTCCACCGACCGCGAGTTGATCCAGCAAGTCTTGAGGAATGTGGCTAGCGGCGGCTGTTACGATAATGCCATCAAAGGGCGCCAGTTCTGCCAGTCCCATGTTGCCATCGGCATGGCCTAATTTTACATTGGTGCATTTAAGGTCGCGCAAATGCTCGCGGGATTTCATGACCAGTGGTCGTATGCGCTCTACCGAATACACTTCTTTGGCTAACTTGGATAAAACCGCAGTTTGGTAACCGCAACCGGTGCCTATTTCCAAGACTTTTTTTAAATTGGAACCGTTACGTAGGATTTCCGACATGCGGCCAACGATGTAAGGTTGCGAGATGGTTTGCCCGTAACCTATGGGTAAAGACACGTCTTCGTAGGCGCGTATGGACAAGGCTTCGTCGACAAAGATATGCCGGGGAATAGCGCTAATAGCCGATAACACCACTTCATCGAGCACGCCCTGTTCGCGCAAGCGCACCAGCATGCGATCGCGCGTGCGCTGCGATGTCATGCCTATGCCGGTTTGGGTTGCGCTTCTTAGAATGGCCACGTGCTTGTGCTCGCTTTATGCTTCATGATAGACGTTTAGCCAATCATTAATTTCAGTTAATTGTTGGTGGTTGGTGAGGTCGACCTGTATAGGCGAGATCGATACCTGCTTGTTGGCCACCGCATAAAAATCCGTACCTGGGCCGCCATCATTAGGCGCACCAGCCGCACCAACCCAATAAACCGTTTCGTTACGAGGGGTTTTAAGCTGCACAACCGGCTCGGCTTTGTGGCGTTTACCTAGACGCGTGACCACGCGACCTTGCAGTTCGTGGTAAGGCATGTCCGGCACATTAACGTTCAGTAAAGTGGGGGAGGAGAAGCCGTGTTTTTGGTAGTGTTGAATTAATTCCACCGCCACTTTGGCGGCCGTTTCAAAATGGGTGGCGTTGTGCTGTGACATGGATAGGGCGATAGACGGTATGCCCAATAAATAGCCCTCCATGGCAGCGGCAACCGTGCCGGAGTAGATGGTGTCATCGCCCATGTTGGCACCGTCGTTAATGCCACTGATGACCATGTCTGGCATCTCATCCATGAGGCCAGTTAAGGCTATGTGCACGCAGTCGGTTGGCGTGCCATTGACATAAAAAAAACCGTTAGCGGCTTTTTTAACGCTCAATGGTCTGTCCAAGGTTAATGAGTTGCTCGCGCCACTTCTGTTGCGCTCTGGTGCGACCACGGTAATTTCTGCCAATTGTGCGATGTGTGCAGCCAACACGCTTAAGCCAGGGGCAAAATAGCCGTCGTCGTTTGAGAGTAAAATTTTCATAGGCAAATTATAGTAGAAGACAGCCGATTTAGTTGAGTGCAGGTTTAAAAAACCTAAAACTTATTGGCTGTTACTACTGCTTTGTATCTGGCGGGCTGGGCGTAATGGCCGGGCTTAATTCGACCGGCTTTTCTGGCAACAAAGTAATATCGGCTGGGCTGAGTATTTTTATCTCGTCTGCACTAGCAGATGCCGAACCGCTTGATGTTTCAGTCGGTTTGGCACTGAATTGGGCTAGATTAAAATAAGCCCATATGGCCAAGTTGAGAATTAATAATAAAGCTATCCATTTTTTCATTGCGATTCACTTTGCAGGTTACGGTCTATGAAATACAGGCCGTGTAAAACTAAATTATCCACGATGCTGCAGGGTGTTGTCACCGCTAAGCCGTTTTTTATTAAGGCTGCATCGCCGCCACTAATGATAATGTCGGGTGGTTTGTTGTCGTGTGCCGCTAAGGCTGCAGACATTTCCTTAATGGCACCTACGACGGCGTTTAAGGCGCCGAATTGCATGGCATCCTCTGTGCTACGGGCAAATTTTGTTTGCTCAGTGAGTTTGCTGCTAAAGCTTGTTTCCGGTAATTGCGCAGTGGCTTGCGTCAAACTCTGTTGCATCAAATGCAAGCCTGGCAGTATCCAGCCCCCCAGAAAATCAGCTTGCACGCCACGGACGGAGAGAGCGTCTATGGTAACGGCCGTGCCTGCGCACACCACCACGCAAGAGGTTTTTTGCATGCAATAAGCGGCCATCATGGCAGCGAAACGGTCGCTGCCTAATGCCTGCGCTACTTGATAGTGGTTGCGAAGGCCGGCCATGTCGGCTGGCGATTGCACTGTGTGCATGGGTGCTGGGCTACCGGCCAAGCGTTTGATTATACTGGCTTGATGCGCCGCACCTGCAACATTAGAGACGATAATGCGTTGGTATGCCGATGGGAAGGCTAGGTTGGCTAATTCGCTGTTTAAGCCGCTGCCGAAGTCGACGATTTCCCCTGCGCTGTTAAACACTGCCCATTTGGTTTTGCTGTTACCGTTGTCTATGCATAAAAGCATGCTAAGTCTAACCCCTGTTGGTTTGGCAAAAATGCCGCATAGTTATGTGCGCAAAGTCTATACAATCTGACGCAATTTAATCTTAATGAACGGTAAAAAAATTCCAATTCTAGCACCATGATTAGTCAGCTTTACGTAGGCTGATTTCACCTGACGAGAAGCGTTGTTCGCCCAATGCGCTGTTCACCAACAAAATCCCGTCATCGGCCACGCCCACGACCGTGCCTACCGTCTCTCTGCCATCTGGATGCAGCATGCGCACGGCTTGCTGATGAAATGCATGGTGGCCCGTCCATTCATCACGCAAACTGGTGAAGCTTTGCTGTTCAAACTGGCTTAATACTTGCGCGAGGTGTTTGAGTAGGGTGCCAAGTAAAAGGTTGGGGTCTATGCTTTGTGAGGCAGCGCTGGCGATATCGGTCACCGCCTGGTCTATCTGCTGCTTTAGTTTGGATGGCAAATTCAAGTTTATGCCTATGCCTATCACGGCTGCGCTGGGGCCTTCCATGTCGCCTTGCAGTTCTATCAGTATGCCGGCTAATTTCTCTGGCACCCGTTGTGAGTTAAGAATTAATACGTCGTTTGGCCATTTAAGTTGAGCACGGCTGATGCCTAGGCTGTGTAGGGCGCGTATTAAGGCCAAGCCTACAGCTAAGCTTAAGCCAGATAGTGCCGATGCCCCACACTGAAACCGCCATAGCAATGAAAAAGTAAGGCTAGCACCTAAGCCGGCCTGCCAATTACGCCCGCGTCTGCCGCGGCCGTTGCTTTGCAAATTGGCGGCGACACAAGTGGCATGCGCTAAGCCTTCGTTGAGCTTTTTCATCATGTAGCTGTTGGTGGAGGCTAGGTGGTCGTGCACTTCCAATTTAAACCAAGCGCGTTGCTCGCCTATGGCCTGTGCGATGGATTGTTCGTTTAATAAGGTCAGCGCTTGCGGCAATTTATAGCCGCGGCCACGTACCGAATACAATTCCACCCCTAACTTTTCTGCCTCCTGCAAGGCATTCCAGACCGTGGCACGCGAGACTTTACATTGCTTGGCAATGGCCTCACCGGAATGGAATTTACCATCGGCGAGCAAACGTAAAATTGGAAAGGTTAGGGCGTTCATAGGCAAACGCAGTTTATCACAGCCGCAACAGCCATGGCATGGCCTGCGGCTAATTGGCCTAGAGGCCAGATATTTGCCGACTATGGTGTAAAATAAGCGACATTATTTTTAATTAAGTCCATCATGGCATCAGAAAAAGCACCCATTCCATTAGGCTCGAATTTTATCCGCGCCATCGTTGAAAAAGACATAGAGCAAGGCGTGTATCACACCCGAAAATGGGCGGGCAGCCCTGGGGACGCGGCGCATCAGTCAGCAGGCCAGGTGGATCAAGCAAAAATCCGCACGCGTTTTCCGCCTGAACCGAACGGCTATTTGCACATAGGCCATGCCAAATCCATCTTTTTAAATTTTGGTTTAGCGCGCGATTACGCTGGCGTTTGCCATTTGCGTTTTGATGACACCAACCCAGAAAAAGAAAGCCAAGAATACGTAGACAGCATCACCGATGCAGTGAAGTGGTTGGGTTTTGATTGGCATAATGGTGGCGAACAAAATCTGTATTTTGCTAGCAATTATTTCGACTTCATGTACCGTGCAGCCGAGTGTTTAATCGAACACGGCCACGCCTACGTGGACAGCCAAACAGCAGATGAAATGCGTCTTAATCGGGGCAGCTTGACCGAAGCCGGTAAAAATTCACCGTGGCGTGATCGCAGTGTGGCTGAGAATTTAGCCTTATTCCGTGCCATGCGCGACGGCCAGCATGCCGACGGCAGTTTGGTGCTACGGGCCAAGATAGACATGGCTTCAGCCAACATCAACTTGCGCGACCCGGCTATGTACCGCGTGCGCCGTGCGCACCATCACAATACCGGCGACAAGTGGTGTATTTACCCCATGTATACCTTTGCCCATCCGATTGAGGATGCCTTGGAGCAGATTAGCCATTCCATTTGCACCTTGGAGTTTGAAGATCAACGTCCTTTTTACGATTGGCTATTAGGCCGTCTGGCTGAAGCCGGTTTGCTGGCTCAGCCTTTGCCTAAGCAATACGAATTTGCCCGTTTAAATCTGACTTACGTGGTGTTATCCAAACGTAAATTGATCCAGTTGGTGGAAGAGAAGCACGTGGCTGGCTGGGATGACCCGCGCTTGCCTACCCTGGCCGGCGCGCGTCGCCGTGGCTACACAGCAGAAGGCTTTAAATTGTTCACCGATCGCATAGGCGTGTCCAAAGCCGATTCTTGGATAGATTACAGCACCTTAGAGGATTGCATGCGCGAAGTGCTCAATGAATCAGCCGAGCGCCGCATAGCGGTGTTAGACCCCATCAAGCTGGTGATTGATAATTACCCGCTTGATCAGGTTGAGGATTGCTTTGCGCCTAATCACCCGCTTAAGCCTGAATTGGCTAAGCGCGTGGTACCGTTAAGCCGCGAGCTATGGATAGAGCGTGAGGATTTTATGGAAGAGCCCAGCAAAGGCTTTTTTAGGTTGATGCCCGATGGTTTGGTTCGCTTACGCTACGGATACGTGGTGAAATGCACAGGTTTTGAGAAAGACACTACTGGCAATGTCACTGTGGTGCATTGCGAGTATTTACCCGAAACCAAATCAGGCACGCCAGGTGCCGATAGTATTAAGGTGAAAGGCAATATCCATTGGGTGTCGGTGGCCCATGCCTACGAGTGCGAAGTGCGTTTGTACGACAGGCTGTTTAAGGAAGCGCATCCGGGTGAGGGCGATAAAGACTTTTTAGATGACATCAACGCCGATTCGGTGAGCGTGATACGTGCGCAGTTAGAACCCAGCTTGAAAGAAGTGCAGGCGGAGTCGCGTTTCCAATTTGAGCGTCACGGTTATTTTGTGGCCGATAAAAAAGACAGCTTGGCTGGCATGCCGGTGTTTAACCGCACCGTCACTTTACGTGATGCATGGCAAAAATAAGCCCTAATTAAGCCCTAAGTCGGCTGCTATCTAGCCAAATTTAAATGAAAAAATTTATTACTTATCAATTGTTTATTGAAGTAACTGAATTTTTAACATTAACTGTAGGCAAGTTGGGAAAATTCGATTTTCCCGCTGGCCATTACGTTTACACCGGCAGCGCCAAAGCCAATCTAGAGGCGCGCATTGCCCGCCATTTAAGTAAAGATAAAAAACTCAAATGGCACATTGATTATTTGCTTAATGCCCCCGGTGTGCATGTCACCCAGGTTACCCGTGCAATTGAAAACGAATGCGCTTGCAACCAAAATACGCCAGGCAATTGTTTGGTAGCTAAGTTTGGTGCCAGCGATTGTCGGGCTGGTTGCATTAGTCACCTAAAGTACCAAGCTTAAGCTGATTTAGGCCGCCGTTTGTGTTGATAACGGTAAGCCAGCAAAATGATCAGGCCGGCCACATTGGGTAGCCACACTTCAGGGTTAGACCAAGGTATGCCGTCTATGGTGAAATCCGAAATAGGCCAAAATATCGGTGTGGGAAAGTAGCTTAGGCTATGAAAAGGGAAGTCCAAGACGATGTGAAATGGCCAAGCTAGCATGGCAAAGGCAATATCCCGACGCCAGTACGCCACCAAGGCGATGACGGGTATGCACACGACAAAGCTGTGCCAGATGTCATAGGAAATAAACAGCCAGCTAGGCATGCCTATGATGGAAGGTGGACCAGCTTGAAAGCTGCCATCGATTAATCTGCTTAGCAGATAAGCCCCGAACGAACATAAGTCTGGTAATGCGCCAAATAGCAAGGCTAGGCGGGCGTGCTTGCGGTAGCCAAATAATCCGTAGCCCCATAAGGCATGACTTAAGGTATCCATAGTTTATCCGTGTTATTAAATTGAGGCATTGCGCAAGCCGAATCATTGCTGGCGGTTAAAAATTGTACAGGCTATTTTTATATCCCCGAAGCCTAGCACTAGCAAGTAAAATCTAGGCTAATTATTTTTATTAAGTGCATGGCGTGAACATTACCGTAGATTGCGATTTAAATGCCAGTTGGCTGCATGGTCTAGGCAGCCCGACCTTGTTGCAATTGCTGGCAAAAGGTCAGGTGCAGCAGCATGCGATGCCGCTTGAGGCCTTGATAGCCGAGGAGTTTGGCCTGAAGGCAACGCCGGATTACCCCTTGGCTGCCATAGCGGCCCATGCTGACGGCGTCAGCGTGGATGGCCGGTATTGCTTGCGAGCCGATCCCGTGCACATGGTTTTGCAGCGCGATTGTTTTAGTTTGCACGAATCGTTTCCTTTGCCGCTAAGCCAGGTCGAAGCCCAGGCGCTGGTCGCCAGCCTAAATCAACACTTCAGTCGGGACGGCCTGCATTTTATGCTGGGCGCGTCCGGTGCATGCTATTTGTTATTAAACGGTACGCCGCAAATACAAACCACCTTGCCCAGCGTGGCTTTGGATAAAAATAGCCACGATTTTTTGCCGCAAGGAAACGACGCCTCGTATTGGCTGGCTTTGCTCAATGAAGTGCAAATGCTCTTGCACGAACACCCGATTAATTTAGCGCGTGAAGCCGCTGGCCAATTGGCTTTAAATAGTTTGTGGTTTTCTGCAGGCGGCACTTTGCCGACTAAGGCATCGCTATTGGCTCATCATGCTAGCTTGATGGCTAACAGCAAACTCTACGAGGGCATGGCTAAACTAGGCGCGCTGCCTTATGCGCCGCTGCCAGATAGCTTGGCACATGGTTTACAGCAGTCGGCCTCGACTATGCGTTTGCATGTGCCCTGCACAGAGGCGTTGGATGCGCTATGGCTGACGCCACTTTGGCAGGCCTTAAAGCAAGCAAAGATCAACCAGCTAACCTTAAATTTAGGGTTTTATGAGCGCATGTTACAGCTCAGTATCAGGCCGCGTGATGTGTATAAATTTTGGCGCCGACCCCGTGCGCTAGAGGCGTATTGGTCATGACAAAAATAATACAGCGCAGCCAACATCCTGATGCGGCTTTGGCCTTACAAGAAAGCGGCCTTAGTCCGCTGATGGCAAGATTACTGGCTGCCCGCGGGCTAGAGCGCGCTCAGCAAATACGGGCTAATTTAAGCGATTTACTTGCTCCGCAAACGCTGACGAATAACACCAGTATGGCGAAGTTATTAGCCGACGCCATCGCTGCTGATAAAGCCTTGTTGATAATAGGCGATTACGACGCCGATGGCGCCACCGCAACGGCGGTCGCAGTGAAAGGCCTGAGGGCATTTGGCGCCAGAGTGGATTTTTTGGTACCTAACCGTTTTGAATACGGCTACGGATTGACTCCGGAAATCGTTGCCTTGGCAGCCACCAGAAAGCCGGATGTAATTATTACAGTAGACAATGGCATTGCCAGTGTTGACGGGGTAGAGGCAGCCAATGCCTTGGGTTTGCAGGTGTTGATTACCGATCACCATTTGCCTGGGCAAATTACGCCAGCGGCGACCTGCATTATTAATCCCAATCAGCACGGCTGCCAATTTGCCAGCAAGCATTTGGCCGGCGTGGGCGTGATCTTTTATGCCTTACTGGCCTTACGGGCAGAGTTGCGTTTGCGCGGTGCCTACCTAAGTCAGCCCGAGCCCAATCTAACTGAGTTGCTTGATTTAGTGGCCTTGGGTACGGTGGCCGATTTGGTTAAATTGGACGACAACAATCGCATCTTGGTTGAGCAAGGCTTGCGCAGAATACGCGCCGCTGCATGCTCACCAGGCATATTGGCTTTATTGCGTGTCAGTGGTCGACAAGCCCAAGCGTGCAATGCGCAAGATTTGGGTTTTTATGTTGGCCCACGCTTAAATGCGGCTGGCAGGCTGGATGACATGAGCTTAGGCATACGTTGTTTGTTGGCTGAGAGTGAGGCAGAGGCAAACGCCATGGCCCAACAGTTGCAGGATTTAAACTTGGAGCGACGCAATATAGAGGCGGATATGCAAGAGTCAGCCAATGTAAGCTTGGATGGCATCAAGGTGGCGGATCAATTCGCTATTTCCTTGTATCAAGCCGATTGGCATCAAGGGGTGATTGGTATTTTGGCCTCTCGCATAAAAGAGCGTTACCATAGGCCGGTGATTGCTTTTGCTGATGCCGGTGATGGCGTGTTGAAGGGGTCGGGGCGTTCGATAGCCGGCTTGCATCTTCGGGATGCCCTGGATGCCTTAAGTAAGCAGCAGCCTAGCTTGATTTTAAAATTCGGCGGTCATGCCATGGCAGCGGGCTTGAGTATCAAAGGGGAGGATTTTGCCGCCTTTGTTACAGGTTTTGAGGCCGTGGTTAGAGGGTTGATCAGTGAAGCGGATTTGCAAGCGGTGCTGGAGGTGGATGGCAATTTGACGCCGGCTGAAATGAATTTCACTACCGCGCAGCAACTGGAAAAGCAGGTTTGGGGCCAGGGTTTTGCGCCGCCTTTGTTTTACGATGAATTCACTGTGCGCTCTCAGCGCTTGCTTGCAGACAAACACCTTAAGTTAAGCTTGGCGCTGACCTCAGACACAAGTGGTTTAGAGTGGGATGCTATCTATTTTAACCGTACCGAATTTCTGGATGGCACGATACAGGCGGCCTACCAATTGCAGGCCAATAGCTACAATGGCAATCAAAAAGTACAATTAAATATACGCTACGTAGCCCAGCCAGACAGCCATGACTAAATCCAACACCCATATTGCTCAGCCATTGCTGGCGAGCTTGTTTCAGCCGGCACTGCCGCCAAGAAAAATAGACGCGCATAAAGGCGATGCCGGCAGTGTGGCTATCGTTGGCGGGGATAAGGGTATGTTAGGTGCAGTCTTGCTAGCCGCGCGGGCTGCTTTGCTGATGGGGGCAGGGCGCGTCTATGCTGCCATGCTAGCAAACGATGGCCTTGATGTAGACATGCATTACCCGGAAATTATGTTTCGGCCCAGTGCCGAGTTAACGCTATTAAAGCAGTTGGATGCCTTGGTCATTGGGCCGGGCTTAGGCCTATCGGATGCGGCTGAGGCAATCTTAGCCTTCTGGCTGACACAGGACGTGAAGCTTTTGCTCGATGCCGATGCGCTCAATTTATTGGCAATCCACCCGCATTTACAAGCCTTGTGTCGCGCCCGTAGCGCGGATACCGTTATTACGCCGCATGCGGCTGAGGCGGCTAGGCTATTAGGCACCAGCAGCGATGCCGTGCAAAAAAATCGCAGTGACAGCGCATTGAATTTAGCCTCTCAGTTTCATGCCAGTTGCGTGCTCAAAGGGCCGGCTAGTATCTGTGCGCACCACACCGGTAGTTATTTTATTAACACCAGTGGCAACCCAAGTTTGGCTGCGGCTGGTATGGGCGACGTGCTAAGTGGCATGGTCGGCAGTTTTATGGCGCAAGGCCTAGATGGATTGGCGGCTATTAAATTGGCGGTGTTTGTGCATGGTGCGGCGGCCGATAAGCTGGTGGACGATGGCGTGGGGCCATTTGGTATAACGGCCTCGGAATTAACATTATCGGCGCGGGCCGTGCTTAATCAATTAAATCTAGCCGGACGGATATAGTCTGGCGACTAAGGCCAGCATACTGCCAACAAGCAAGCTTAAGGTTTTTGCGTATAATTGGCGATAATTTATAAACTGCTGCAGTTAAGGTGGTTTAAACTAAGGAAAAAGGGTGTTATGCGTCAAAAAATAGTCGTGGCGAACTGGAAAATGCACGGTAGCTTGGCGGCAAACAAGCAGTTGCTGAGCGATTACCTGCATCAATTATCCGCACTGCATACTGCTAAGGTAGTCGTCTGCGTGCCGTACCCTTATCTTGCTCAAGCGCAAGCCATGCTGCAAAACAGTGCGATTGCTTGGGGTGCACAAAACCTTAGTAAAGATGCCGTGGGCCCATACACCGGTGAAGTCAGTGCCGCTATGCTCAAGGATTTCGGTGCTAGCTACGTTATTATTGGGCATTCAGAACGGGCCACGGCATATTGTGAATCCGATGAAAATATCGCCACCAAATTCATGCAAGCTCAAGCCCATGGACTCACCCCCATACTCTGCGTGGGTGAAACCTTAATTGAGCGCGAAGCGGGCGTTATGCAAATGGTGGTGGCCAAGCAATTGGATACCATTATTAAGTTGCATGGCGCTTCTGTGTTTGCCAATGCGGTGGTTTCTTATGAGCCAATTTGGGCCATAGGTACGGGTCTTGCTGCCAGCGCGGAGCAAGCGCAAAGCATGCACGAGTTTATTCGTGGCAAGGTGGCCGCACTGGATGCATCGGCTGCTGCTAGCCTCAAAATCCTCTACGGAGGCAGCGTAAACCCACAAAATGCGGTACAATTGTTGGCTATGCAGGATATAGACGGTGGTCTTATCGGTAAGTGTTCGTTAAACGCGCAAGAATTTGAGAAAATATGCCTGGCAGCCGCTTAATAGTGGATTTAGCGTAAATGGCATGAGGTTAATAAAATGGAAAAATTAGTATTAGTCATACACGTAATCGCTGCGCTGGGCGTGATTGTTTTGGTCTTGTTGCAACATGGCAAAGGGGCTGATATGGGCGCTTCATTTGGCAGTGGCACATCGGGCAGTTTGTTTGGTGTGTCAGGTTCAGCTAACTTTATGAGCCGTGCGACCGCTATTTTTGTGATGATTTTTTTCGCAACCAGCTTAACGCTTGCCTATATGGCCAGTCATAAAGATGGCGGCGGTAGTGTGGTAAAGGCGAACGCGGCTAAGGTGTTGCCTGTTAATCCAGTTGGTGCTGCCACCAATACAGCGCCTTCTGAGACAAAAGCTATCCCAAAATAACCTTTGCAAGCTTGCATGCTGATTGAGAAAAAAATGCCGGATATACCGGCATTTTTTATTTGGTGTGTTTAGCGAACAACCATAACATAAAAACGATTACTACCACGATAGCGGCAAATGTCACTATGCCTTGCCAACCTAAAAAGGTCATATCGATATCCTTAGTCTAATTTGATTGAATGATGAAGCGTGATGCTATTCTGAAATCAATTGCTAGGCTGGTCAATTATACCAAGGGCTAATTCATGTAACGCTTGTAGGCTTCTATCCAGTTTTCTGCCATCGCTTGCCTAGCTTCGTCTAGCGGCACCTTTCCCTCGCACACTAAACGGTATATTTTAAATTCCAAACGGTCTTTTTTCTCGGCATTCCACTCACTAAGTCTTGGTTGCGGCCATAGGTTTTTTGGATGATCCGGGCTGCCGCCTATGCTAAGTGGTATCAAATGGTCTTCTTCATAGTGCTGTGGGTTGGCGTCGGTATAACCGTATTCGGCTAACTGTTTTTTCTTAAGCTTGTTTGTGTAGTAACTGGGCGGGCGTATGGATTTACTGTAGCCCTTAACGCAAACGGTGCTGTGGATGTTTTCTTGGGTTACTTCGGGGTTGATGTAGCCTGTCGTTAAACGGCTGTCAGGAAGGTCGCGAGCGCTAGCCAATTGTGCGGCAAGCGCAATGGCTAATGCAAACATTAGTTGTTTGAAGGTATGCATGGGGTGGATATAAAAAAGGGTAGGTGACAATAACAAAAGGGAGCGCTGGGCTCCCTTTTGTTAGAAATGCATGCTTAGCTAATTAATTAACTGCATCTTTCAATGTTTTACCAGCTGAGAAGCCAGGAGCTTTACGAGCAGCGATTTTCAATTCAGCACCAGTACGTGGGTTGCGGCCTACGCGAGCAGCACGTTTAGATACTTTAAATGTACCGAAACCAACTAAAGTTACTGTGTCACCTTTTTTAAGTGCAGCAGTGATAGCAGAAGTTGTAGCATCAATAGCGCGACCAGCATCAGCTTTTGTTAAGCCAGCACTTGCGGCAATTGCATCAATCAATTCAGATTTGTTCATATTTTTATTCCCTTAAGTTAAATGGTTTTGAAAAGCATGTTTACTTTGTCTGAATTTTTCTTACGCGTCAATGATATCAACGAACAATCAAGCAATAAAACTGGTTTTTTCATGCATTTTTATTTGATTTAATATCAAAATGATAAGTATGTTCAGTGGCATGGTTTTATTAGGCATAATTTAAGCAGGGTTAATTTTAATTTATGTCTTACCTTCCTAATTTATATTGGGTGGGGCAGTAGGCTCTGGTTACTTCTTTAGAGCGTAGGCTGAGGTGTTTGATAGACTTGGTTTTTACACGTTTACGCCATAATTTATAGCTGCTGAATTTAAGATTGGCGCGCATTATTTTCATCAATGCGCTTTCATCTAAATTGTAATTGCTCAATATGGCTTCAAATGGGGTGCGATCCTCCCATGCCATCTCTATGATCCTTGATAGGTCATGTTCAATTAAATTTTTTTGCACATCTGGTTTTTCTGTTTTTTTCATTTTTTATCTCGTTCATTTTTTTTATGGATTCAGTCTTCTTTATTTAAGTTCCATCGCTATTCACTTTCTATTTAAATGAAATTTAGGTTCAGTTAAAATAAAGTTATTGCAAATAATAATGATTATCATCTATAATTGTATTCATCAAACTATTGCGAATGCAAATAGGTTAATTATGAAAAACCCCTCAGTTCATTTAAACTTTAGAAAGATAGCAATAGCAGTGCACGCGGTATTTGTAGTCAATTGCTCAGTGCTGGCTGATGAGATGAATTTACCGCGCATCAATGTTTTAGGAAGCGAAGAACAAGCCATCAGCAAGCTGCCTGGTTCCGTGGCAGTAATTGAAAAAGAAGCGCTAGCGCTTAAGCAGCCTTTATCCACTCAGGATGCATTAAAAGCTGTGCCTGGTATCGTTATTCGAGAAGAGGAAGGTTACGGGTTTATTCCTAATATTGGCATGCGTGGATTAAATCCCAATCGCAGTCAAAAGCTACTCGTGCTTGAGGATGGCGTGCCAGTGGCGCCGGGCTTGTTCCTAGCTAATGAATCCTACTACAGTCCAAGAATAGAACGCATGCAAAGCATAGAGGTGTTAAAAGGAGCGGCTGGATTGCGTTACGGACCCACCACCATAGGCGGGGTAATTAACTACAAAACCAAGGATCCACAAGAGGGCGTTAAATTAACCGCAAAAACCGGCTCGCATGGTTACGGTTTGTTAGGGATAGATGCAGGCGGTGTCAGTGAGTCAGCTGATAGCATCGTCGGCATCAGTGCTATCACTTCGCGAGGTGATGGCTTCCGTCATAATGGCTTCGATATGAATGATGTGGTGCTAAAAGGCGGCAGGCAGATTAATGAAAACCAGTGGTTAAGCGCTAAATTCACGCACTATGATAATGACGTGAATACCTCCTACGTGGGCTTACGGAAAAATGAGTACCGCAACGATCCCAATAAAAATCCGGCACCAAATGATTACTTCATAACTGATAGAGAGTCGTTCGATATTAACCATGAGTGGCATATCAGCAGTGCAATAAAACTTAATACCTTGATGTATTGGACGCAATTGAGTCGTGATTTTTGGCGCCGCGATGTGCAATCTAAAACTGCCAATGGCACTGTATTTCGTGCCTGCGATTCCAGCTTAACGGCTAGCCAATATTGCATGACAGGGCGTAACCGTGACTTTGAAATGATGGGCGTTGATAGCCGGTTGTTCATTGCGCACAGCAGTTTTGGCCTAAAAAATGAAACGGAAATAGGCGTGCGCTTACACAGCGACCATTTAAGCAATCAAACGGTGCGTTCTAAAACCGATCCTAATGCGCGTAGCGGCACTTTAACCGGCAATGTGACGGAAAAGGCCGATGGCCTCGCATTGTACGCACAGAATCGTTTCGAATTAAGCCCGCAGCTAGCTTTGACCCCAGGCTTGCGCGTGGAAAATTATCAACAAAGCCTTAAAAACGAATTAACTGGCAGCAATGGCCAAACCAGCAACACCGAGTTTATGCCTGGCATAGGCGCCACTTGGCAGCTTGTGCCGCAGGCTCAGTTGTTTGCCGGGGCATTTAGAGGGTTTTCTCCAGCCATGACAGCCACAGCGATCAGTAGCGATGGCGTGGATCAGCAATTGGATGCCGAGCGTTCCATCAATTATGAAATAGGTTTGCGTGGTGCCATGCAAAAATTAAGCTACGAAGCCACGGTTTTTCACATGGATTTTTCTAATCAAATCATTAACCAAAGCCTATCCGGTGCGACCGATATGGCCAATGCCGGTAAAACCCTAAATCAAGGTTTGGAGTTTGCGTTAGCCTATGACATAGGCTCGGGCTGGCAAATAGATGGTAATGGTACGTATGTGGCGACGGCGGAATTTAAAAATGCTGCCCTCGGGCCTATAGGAAACCGTTTACCCTATGCGCCTGAATTCACTGCCAATCTAAATATTGGCTATAAAGTCGGGGAGCTCAAGCTTAACCTTGGTACTTACCATGTAAGCAGCCAGTTCGCCGATGGGGCGAATACTGTAATTGAGACCGATGACGGTACCAAGGGCAAAATTGCGGCTTACACGGTCTTTAATTTAAGCGCCAATTACACGTTTGATAAACACCTGTCCTTGTTTGCGTCGGTGCGTAACCTAGCCAATAAGAATTACATTGCCAGCCGCAACCCTGATGGTATTTTTCCTGGGGTAGAGCGCAATCTTGAAATCGGCGGCAGTTATAAGTTCTAAGCAAAAAATAGGCTGGTTGACATGCTGGCCTATTTTTAGCGAGCTGGAGTAAAACTTAAATTAATAAAAATTCAAAGTGGGGGTGAACGTAAAATAAATTGCTTAAGTCATAAAAGGCGGATTTAATG